>CAYVXS010000126.1:0-7834 GCA_964454885.1 uncultured Pirellulales bacterium | reverse complement strand
AAAAAAAGACATTAAATCAGATGATCCATGCAATCCACTACAGCCGCAGTGCGCATCAGAGACCAAACAATCCGGAGGATCGGTCAACGGTCCTCTGGCCTGGTTCGGAAAGATGATACAAAACTGCTACGAATATGCCACGCAGGCCAAAGCGAAAGGCAAACACATCGTCGGGATAATGTGTGAATATACACCGCGTGAATTGATTATGGCGGCGGATGGGGTACCGGTATGCCTGTGCGGCGGCTCGGCGGAGATGATTCCTCCCGCCGAGGAGCACCTGCCGGTAAATCTTTGTCCCCTGATTAAATCAACTTACGGTTACCACGTTCAGAAGGCAAATCCTTTTATCGAAATGGCCGAGCTGATTGTGGCCGAAACGACCTGCGACGGTAAGAAGAAAATGTATGAGTTAATGGACCTGACCCGGCCGATACATATACTGGAACTGCCTCAAAAACCGGACGATGACGATGCCATGGCGCACTGGATAAGTCAGTTGCGAATTTTCAAGGCAAAGCTGGAAGAGCTTTTCGGCGTCGAAGTCACGGACGAAAAAATAAGACAGGCCATCCGGACAATGAACCGCGAACGGCAGCTACGGCGGGAATTGGCGGAACTGATGAAATCACCGTCACCGGCTTTGACAGGCAGGCAATTGCTGGACTTTAAAAGCAGTATATCCGGTATTTGCGCCGATTTCAGTCAATACGAAAAAGCCATTGAGTTATATAAGAATCAAAAGTCTAAGTCGGGTAAAAATTCACAGGTTCGTGTTCTGATGACGGGTGTCCCTGTCGTCCACGGGGCCGAGAGAGTCCTGGATATCATCGAGTCACACGGAGGACTTGTGGTATGTATGGACAACTGTACGGGACTAAAACCAATCCTTGAAGATGTTGACGAGCAGGCCGACGACCCGATGATAGCTTTGGCTGAGAAATATTTTCACCTGCCATGTTCGGTCATGACAAAAAACGACCGCCGGATGGAAGTGCTTAGCAAAATGGCCGCCGATTACCGGCCCCAGTGTGTAATCGAACTAATCTGGCAGGCATGTATCACCTATGATGTCGAATCGCACCTGGTAAAAAAGCTGGCCACCGAATCGCTCGGTATCCCGTATCTCAGAATCGAAACCGATTATTCTCCTTCCGATTCGGCACGTATCGCGCTTAGGGTTGAAGCTTTGTTCGAAACGATTCGCCAAAACTCGAAAAACTGATGAAAAAAATTATATACACATGTCCGTATGTCCCTGCCGAGTGGATTGCCGCACACGGCCTGCAGCCGTGCAGGATAATACCAAATGCGGTCAATTCCGTCTCGCCGGTTCTCAGGGCCGAAGGTCTTTGTCCCTACGCCCGGGCTTTTATTAACGAGCTTGCGACGGAAAAAGAAACATGTGGAATCGTGGTAACAACAGTATGCGACCAGATGAGAAGGGGTTTCGATTTGATTGTCCGTCAATGTGACAAACCGGCCTATCTAATGAACGTGCCAAGCACGTGGCAGACCGTTGCTGCACAAAAGTTGTATTCGGATGAGCTCGAACGTCTCGGCCGATTTCTCATTGGAATTGGCGGCGAACCTCCGACAAATGATACCCTGGCGGAAATAATGCTCGAATATGACACTGCCCGAAAAGCATTACTTGAAACAAGAGAAAATTTATCAGCCAAGCAATTTGCAGAAGCAATCGCCCGGTTCAATCGTAACGATCCGAACGGGCAAATCAACAGCTCTACAGACTCCAAGTCCTTCATTCATGGTGTCCCTCTGGCGATTATCGGCGGGCCAATGATGAAACAAGATTTCGAAATGCTGGAAATGGCCGAGCAATCCGGCGGGCGTATAATCCTCAACGCCACCGAAACAGGAGAACGCGGATTATGCGCACCTTTCGACCGAAGAAATATCCGAGAGAATCCCCTTACAGAGCTGGCCGGCGCGTATTTCGGTGGTATCCGGGACGCCTCACGCAGGCCGAACAGCGAGCTTTATAGATGGCTCAAACAGGAACTCGCAGCAAGGCAGGTGCGAGGGATTATCTTTCATCGCAATGTCTTCTGTGATCTTTGGCACGCGGAATTGAACAGACTGAAAGACTGGGCCGGGCTTCCCGTGCTCGATATCGACTCGACAGGTGAAAGCGAATCCTACCGGCAAAGAAACTCGAACCGCATCAGGGCATTTTTGGAGATGCTACAGTGAGAGATACGCCGAAACAAATTACTCTCGGTGAATGGGACCTGCGATACGAGCAGTTGCATAGAGCCGGATTGCGCGAGCCGGATTACGGCGGCCGATTGAGCCGACACGCCGAGGATGGTGACCAGCGGTTATTGAAGCTTCGATATGACAACTCCCCCGCCGCTCTTCGGTTGTGGAATTTTTTGCTGACCGAGGAAGACCGTCTGCTGCAGGCACGCAACTTCGGCAAAAAACTTATAGGGGCAATGAAGGACCTGGGCACCGTGCCCGTGATGGCATACTCTTTTGAAAATCTTCTCGCCTTTTATCCGGATGGCGCATGGTGGATTCCCTGTGTTATGGAATTAAATGCCGGGCTGCTGGAAATTGCCGATTCTCTCGGTATAGACGAATCTTTCTGTCCCGTGCGGGCTATGTTAGGCGCTTTTGTCACCGGCGCTCACTTTCCCCTTCCTGATATGCTTGTTTGCAGCGTCGGGGCGACATGTGACGATTTTTCCGCCATAGCTCAGCGGCTTAACGGCCTCGGGCATCCGATTTTTTGGTGGGAAATTCCCCACCGGAGAAATCCCGATCCCGAAGAAGCAGCAATTGACCTGCCGGGTGGATTCTTAGCACCGGATTGCCAGGTCGAATTCGTTAAATCGGAGCTTGAACGTATAAAGTCAGCTCTTTCCGAATTGGCGGGACAAGAATTAACCGATGAAAAACTTTCCGCCGGGGTCAAAAAAGCAAACCAGGCCCGAAAGCTTCTGTCCGAGCTTCGGCACCTGGCCTTCACCGCCGAATTGTGTCCCCTGCCGGCCCTTGAGATGCTGATTGCCGAAATGCTTGCGATACATTTTTGCTCCGACCGGGATGAGACAATCGACGTTCTCAAGGATTTGCTCGAGGAAGTAAAAAACAGAGTAAACGCCGGACTTGGTTTTCTCGATGCTGATGCGGTAAAAATTTTCTGGGTAAACCCCGTGGCGGATTTAAAAGTGATGAATCTTCTCGAAGACTGCGGCGGAAGAATCCCGGAAGATGTCCCGCCGCTCGAAGCTCTGGCGCAGATGGCGCTTGCCGACCCGATGGCCGGCTCATCCATTGACAGGGCACAGCGGATTTGCGATGATATCGTCCGGTACGGTTCCGAAGCGGTGCTCGTTTCACGAATCCCCGGCGCCAGCCATTGTGCGACCGAAGGGCAAATCATCAGTCAGATTGTCGGGGAAAATTTCGATATTCCCGTTCTGGAGATTGAAGTGCCACCCGTGACGGACTCGATGGTCCCGAGCGTGCAAACCCGGCTTCAGGCCCTCGTGGAAACAGTTAAGGCCAGGCCGAGGATTATGTTAAACAAACGGAGATATGAATGATTTGTGCAGGAATAGACGCAGGTTCGAGAACGATAAAAGTTGTCCTGATAGACGCCGACAGCGGCAAGGTCCTGGCCAAAGGCATAACGGACCAGGGTGTCGAGCAGAACAGGCTCGCATCGGAATTATTTGAAAAGGTCCTGAAAAAAGCCGGCACCGGTGAAAAGGATATAACCAAAATTATCGCAACAGGTTATGGCAGAAACGCCGTTAATATGGCCGATACGACGATAACCGAGATCACATGTCACGCTGTCGGTGTGCATCATCTTGTGCCGGATGCAAAAACCGTAATCGATATCGGCGGCCAAGACAGCAAGCTGCTCAAACTTGACGGCTCCGGGAAGGTGCGTGACTTTGCCATGAACGACCGTTGTGCCGCCGGAACGGGACGCTTTCTCGAAGTTGTCGCACAGCGTCTGGATATCAAGTTAGAGACGCTCGGTAAAATGGCGGCAAAAAGTAAAAATCCGGCGGCCATAAGCAGTATGTGCGTAGTCTTTGCAGAGACGGAAATCACCGGTCTGCTCGCTTCGGGAACTTCCAGCCAGGACATTGTAGCCGGTGTCCAGGCAGCTATCGCCGCTCGTATCGTAGGGATGGCCGGACGTAAAGTGACGCCACCGGTTATATTCACCGGTGGTGTGGCATTAATCCCCGGGATGGATACTGCACTGCAAACGGCTCTCGGGCAGAAAGTCACCGTATCGCCCGAGCCGCAGATGACCGGTGCTTTGGGAGCGGCCATTCTCGCAGCAAAACGAATTTAAAAAATAGGTAATTTTTTTCGAGGTAACCAAAATGATAAATACCGAAAGACGAAAACGCGTCATGCAACGTTCGATAAAGCTCGGTCACTGTATATGCGATCCCAAGCAACCTTGTCCATGTGACTTGTTTAAGGCAAAAAATATCTGCCTGTGCGCCGGGGAGCGGCTCGATTCTCCAACAGGGCCAATCCGGCTGACCCAGTTGGTGGAAAAAGCCGGCTGTGCTTCCAAAATCGACCAGGCATTCCTGAAGCAGGTCTTAAAGAATTTGCCTGACGTCGAAAATCCTAACGTGATTATCGGTGTCCCGGCGGGTGACGATGCCGGTGTATATGATATGGGCAACGGCCAGGCCATCGTTCAGACCGTGGACGTATTCACACCTTCAGTGGACGATCCTTACACGTTCGGGCAGGTCGCGGCGGCGAATTCAGTCAGTGACATTTACGCCATGGGAGGCACACCCATAACAGCGGTCTCGGTACTCGGTTTTCCCGTACGAAAAATTCCCGATAAAGCAATGAATGATATCCTCTCCGGCGGCATCGATAAGATGAACGAGGCCGGTGTGGCCATTATCGGCGGACACAGCATTAACGACAGCGAGATAAAGGCCGGCTTCGCCGTTACTGGAACAATCGACAAGGACAAGATTGTGACAAACGCCAACGCGCAGCCCGGCGATGTGCTCATCCTGACCAAACCGCTCGGTACCGGAATCGTTGCCTTCGCCTACCAAATCGGCAGGGCCGAAGCAGGCAGCGTCGAAGCGGCGACAAAATCGATGACGACACTCAATAAAAAGGCCGCCGAGCTTATGATAAAATTCGGCGCGCACGCCTGCACTGACGTTACCGGGTTTTCCCTGTGTGGTCACCTTGCGGAAATGGCTTTATCAAGTGGCGTTGATGTCGAGGTTATCTGGGACGAGATTCCGCTGTTTCCAGGCGTACTCGAAAACGCAGCGGTATCAATCTTACCGGGAGCAATCGAGCGAAACAAAGAATCGTGCGGCAGTCGCATAATCCCCTGCGACACCCTGCCGCAGGAGATGGTCGATATATGCTATGACGCACAGACATCCGGCGGACTTTTAATTTCCATCGCGGCAAAAAATGCCGATAAGTTTCTCAAGGCCCTTCGTGATGAAGGAATCCCCGCCGCAGCGATTATCGGGAAAATTACCGGAAAAGGTTCGGGGCTTGTTCACATCAATACCAACGGCAAACGTAAAATTCCAGTGTCGCAACCTGCAGAGCCGACAAAAAAACCGGAACAAACACCGGCAAAACCGGAGACAGAAGAAGTCGCATGTTGTGCGGATGTGGTGACATCCGGCGGATCTTCCGACGCAAAAGAATCGGAGATTGCACAGATAAAAGCCAAATTCACGGCTTTCCTGGGCGCTGCAAGTTCACCGCACGGCCTGGACGCTTATACCAAGCAGGCGATGGCGATCGCGCTTTCGGTTGCAACGCGGTGCGAGCCGTGTCTGAAAATGCACCTGAAAAAAGCAAAAGAAAAAGGATTCACCCAGGATGAAATCGACGAGGCCGCGTGGATGGGTATCAGCTTCGCCGGCAGCCCCGCAATGGTCTTTTACGAGCAACTCAGGAACTTATAAAGTGTAATGAAATCATATTGAGTTCACAGTAGAACAAAGCAACTATATGAATTGAGGGGCGGCAAAGCCGCCCCTTTCAGAACATTTTTTTAATTCACAATTCATCAAATAATCCCGCCTTTATTCCTTTCTCCGATAACTATATCTTTATGGGAGTCACAAACCATCGGTCGGGTTGTCCGGCAACTGTTGTCACACAATATTGTTTACGGTTCGTTGTCAGTTCACCCTTTTCTTTAATGACGTAGCTACAAATGACTCCATACCTTGGTCTGTTCGGTTCAAGCGGCATCCATTCCGGTTCTTCGACAATTATCTCGCCTATAGGTTTTTCAGACGCACGGGCTATAAAGAATTCCTTTGGCGCCCCACCGAACAATTTGCCGGCGGTGTCATAATCATCTGCAGCCCAGGCTTCCAATCCCTGCCGTACGACCTCTTGAGCAATATCTGTGTCACTCAAATCACCCTGAGCCAGCCCTACATCTCCGGAGGTCTGATCGATGATAATGGTATTGTCGGGAAAATTCGGCAAAAATACGTTTGGATCGAGAGGCTGGTTATATTCCAGTACTTCAATACCATGGACATACCTATTTTTTCCCTCGACATACGATTCATTCTTTTTGTCTTCATCGTTAGGATCATAAGGTCTATACGTATCTATTCTGAGGACAAGATCAGTTTCGGGATCCACATTCAATACTTTCAGACGCCGACTATGGTTTTCTGTAACCTTAACGACAATATTTCCATCCGGAGCAATTGGATCACTCACTTCAATAGTCGCGTCACCGTCTTCAATCTGTTTGTATATTCGCTCCATTATCATCTCGGGATCGAATTCTTCGAGGTCTTCTTCATCAACATGATGCTCTTTATTGCTAATCAGAAGAATTCCCGGCTTTCCTTCGTCGTCATCAGGTTCGAATTGATATTTAACCTGATTCTCCCATATAACTTCAACCGGATTGTCCCAATTCCCCCACTGGTCCAACTGGCGAATACGAAACACTTTGCCATTCTCATCAAACTCGGCCCAAAATTCATCATGACATCTCGTAGGTGATAGCGAATAGGTTTGGATGTGAAAGGATCGCTTACCCCGCATAGCGGCAACGGTTTGCTCTAAGGCGTAAGCCGCCTGATTTCCGTTTTGTAATATCCCGATAACGCCTATCACTGTCGCTGCAAATACAATTACAGCGGCTGTTTTCCATAATGTTCTGTTCATAATTATTCTCCTGAAAGTCGGCTGTGATACAACCGTCGTTAGTTTCTTGGTTTTGTCACAAGATTCCAAAAGCTCTTCCAATCCCAGGCGTTTCCTTTCGGCGTTGCCAGTGACATCGATTCTTCTGAGAAATTTCTCGATATGTTTTTCTGGTTTCATAGTTTCACCTGCCCATTTAACAGGGGCTTAAGTTTTTCCAATCCATAGCGGTACCGGCTCTGGATGGTTTTGATAGATACCTGCCGCAATTCGGCGATTGCTTTGAAGGTCATACGGCCGCGTGAGTGTAATACTACAACTTCCCGCTGCTCATAAGGCAACTGCTTTAAAGCGTCAGAAACGATTTGCATTTCTTCGTTGCATATGGCTGCCGACGCAGGCCCATGAGAGCCGCTCGACAGAGGCAACGATTCATTCAGAGCTACAGGTTCGTATCGTCTCCCGCGGAGCTCATCGCGGGCACGATTGGAAACACAAGCCACTAAATACCACTTCAAGCTGCGCCTCGGATTCAGGAGATGTCTCGATTCCGACAGTTTTACAAAACTGTCATGAACGACATCCTCCGCTGCATTGACGTCACGCAGCAAAGCCGTTGCGACTGTCAGCAGATAATCGTAATACTTCTCGT
>CAYVXS010000125.1:0-7839 GCA_964454885.1 uncultured Pirellulales bacterium | reverse complement strand
GACCTCGGTGCCGGAATACTTGCCGAACAGCACTTCGTCGCCGACTTTGACAAAGAGGCGCTGAAAATTGCCAAGCGAATCGGCTATCCACTCATGGTTCGTCCGTCATACGTACTGGGTGGACGTGGTATGGAAGTTGTCCATGACGAGGAAATGCTGCGACAATATGTCGCCGCCGCCGTGGAAGTGACGCCGGAAAGACCGATTCTGATTGATAAGTTCCTTGTCAACGCAGTAGAGGCGGAGGCCGATGCAATCTCCGACGGCAGAAAAGTTTTTGTCCCCGCAGTCATGGAGCATATCGAGTTGGCCGGAGTTCATTCGGGAGATTCGGCCTGCGTTATTCCACCGGTCTCGATTCCACAAAAGCATATAGATACGATTTGTGAATACACGGAAAAGATAGCAATCAAGTTGAAGGTCGTCGGTCTGATGAATATGCAGTACGCAATCGCGGAAGATAGAGTCTATGTACTCGAAGCAAATCCGCGGGCATCGCGGACTGTTCCGTTAGTCTCGAAGGTCTGTGGTATTTCGATGGCACGAGTTGCAACGCAGATTATGCTTGGTAGAAAAATCGCCGATATGAATTTGAAGCATAAAAAGATTACTCATTTCGGCGTGAAGGAGGCCGTGTTCCCGTTTAATATGTTTCAGGAAGTTGATCCGTTGCTTGGCCCTGAAATGCGTTCGACCGGTGAGGTTCTGGGGTTGGCAGATTCATACGGCCTGGCATTTTTTAAGGCCCAGGAAGCAACTCAGCAGCTGCTGCCTTCGGAGGGAACCGTTTTGATAACTGTTGCCGATCCCGACAAGACATCAATCGCTGATACCGCAAAAGAATTCAATAAAATTGGTTTCAAAGTTTTAGCAACCGAAGGGACACACAAGTATCTGTCTGAGAAGGGTATAAAGTCAGAGCAAATCCTGAAAGTCTATGAAGGCCGGCCGAATATTGTCGATGCTATCAAGAACAAGGAAATTCATCTGATTATTAACACTCCTGTGGGCAAACGAAGTAAATATGACGATTCGTATATCAGAAAATCCGCAATCAAGTACAAAGTACCGTATATAACAACCACTACAGCCGCCGCCGCTACCGTAAAAGGAATCGCTGCAAGACAGGGCAGAGAGCCGAAAGTCAAGTCCCTGCAAATCTACCATGCTGGTTTGAGGTGAGCTTTAATTTATTGCTTTTTTTAATATTATCTAAAATGTTGCGAACCGCACTAATTGGGCTTGCATATTCGGATTGCTATGTCATAATCGCACTTTCGTAAGGTATGTTTCAATAGTTGAAGCATTTTTTTGAATGATGCGAAAAGGAGACATGGACCATGAGAAGTAAAAATCTCATTTTTACACTGCTTGTTGTGCTAATCTCTATTATACCTGCAGGTTGTAGCTCGGTGAAACCGTCGTTCGAGGCTAAAGGCAAAAATCCGGAGTTAATACTGCCGTTAAACGTTTTATCGAAGCCGGGTGTGCTGAAGCTCGAAGGTATGTTTTTCGAGACATCCGAAGGCAGGACGACGTTACCTCCTCAATTAGAGATAAAATCGAACTTGATTGATTCGTCATTCGAAGCATCGGCGATAATGTCTAATGGTCGGAAGGTTGTCGTATCGGTTCGGTCGCGGGGAGACAATTATATCATTCAGTTCAATGCATCGCCCAACGGAGATATCGTCAAGTGGGGATTTGCCGTTGATGCCGCAGAGAATGAATACTATACAGGCTTAATGGAGCGTGTCGTAGATGGGCCGCAGCAGGCCTCATGGGCACCCGGTATTAGAGAAGCTATGGACCTTCGCGGCCAGACGGTCGAAATGATACTCAAACCCACGACATCGGTGTATGCGCCTTTTTACCTGTCAAGCCGCGGATATTCTGTCTTTGTGAAAACCGACTGGCCGGGATTTTTTGATTTTTGTGTCAGCGACCCGAGGCGGGTTAAAATCGAATTCGAAGGGCCTTCACTCGAGGTCAAAATATATACGTCCGATGAACCAGTCGAGCTCGTGCGGGAACATGCGATGGATGCAGGTCCTCCGGTACTGCCGCCGAAGTGGATATACGGTCCCTGGCGGTGGCGGGACGAGCACAGAATTCGTTCGGAATATTATGACGGCACACCGTGGACAGGACCTTTCAATGCCGAAGTGATGGAAGATATTATGATGATGGATGCTTTCGGCATTCCATGTAGTATTTACTGGATAGACCGTCCGTATGGTCCGGGACGTTTGGGCTATGACGATTTTGAAATTGATCCGCAGCGTCTGCCGAATTTTTCCCGGATGATTCAATGGCTCAACGGCCAGGGAATACAAATGGTGCTGTGGATAGCGCCGTTTTTCCAGGGCAGGATGGAGCAGGAAGCTATTGCCAATGATTATACTTTAGCCGGCCAGAAACCGCAGCGTAATAATTACCCTCTGTGCGATTTCACTAATCCGAAGGCGAAGGCTTACTGGCAAAACGGCTTTGCAAAGTTATTGAAGCTTGGTGTGGCCGGATACAAGCTGGACCGGGCCGAGGAAGGAATACCCGAGAATGGACCTTTCAAAGTCTATGATGGGCGCTCTATTCGCGAAAACCGGAATGCCTATCCACCAATGTACCTCAAAGCAGCTTATGAGACTGCTTCAAAATATCGCGGAAACGATTTCGTGCTCATGCCGCGGGCCGCATATACGGGAAGCTCACCATACGGCGTGTTCTGGGGTGGTGACATCGGAGGTACACAGGAGGGCCTGCGGGCATCAATAATCGCCGTACAACGCTCGGCGGTTATGGGTTATCCCAACTGGGGCTCGGATACATGCGGTTACAATCAGCAACTGATGGAGCAGGAAGTATGCGGCAGGTGGCTGGCATTTAGCTGTTTTACGCCGATTATGGAGGTCGGCCCGACAAAGGACAAGGGTTTCTGGAACGTTCCTCGCGACGGACAAACAGTGTACGACCAGGAGCTGATTGCGATTTGGCGGTTATATGCCAGGCTACACTTGCGTCTGGCCGATTATAGTTACAAATGTGCCCAGGAAGCACACAGGACCGGTATTCCGATTGTGCGGCCGCTTTTTATCGTTGATCCCCATGCTCCCGATGCATGGTCGAACTGGTGGACTTATCAATATGGGCCTGACATACTGGTTTCACCTGTCTGGGAAAAACAAAAACGAACCCAGGAGGTTTACCTGCCCGCGGGACAGCAATGGCGTGACGCCTGGCAGCCTGACAAAATTTATAAGGGTGGTCAAACCGTCACCGTTGGGGCCGAGTTGTACCAGATGCCGTTGTTCATTCGTGTAGGTTCGGATGTTGTGCTCGGTGATTTGAACCAGGAATATGTCGATGCAAAAGCTATTGTGCAAAAACGCCCTGATTTGAAAAGTCTCGAAGTGGAAGTTAAAGCATGGTTTGAAAACCAATAACCTGACTTCAATGAAAAGTCACCGAAGCGAAACATTACTAATTGCCGCATTTATTCCTGGGCGGCCCGTTCGAATGTATGTGTTCCCGAACCGACATTTTCTACATATATGTAATTACCCACTTCGGTGCCAGTTGTCTGATTCCCATCGACTTTTATGGTGGTACCTGTCGTTTCGCATTTGGGCAGGTAAACTTTGGTTGTGATATTATCTGGGATGGTTATAGTCATAAAAAACCGGCTGTCGTTACGGTCCCATTCGACTGTTATATCGCCTCGATCGGTAGGTAGTGTCCCACCGGCGCTACTTAAGCTGTTATGAAAATCCAGCGGCTTGATTTGGGTTAACTCAAACTGAGGTTTCAGAGGTTTGATGCCAAGAATATATTGTTCAATACCTAATAAGCCTGCAGTTCCCCATGGGTGTGACATGCTTTGGCCGTTGGTTATGGCATCCCAAGATTCCCACGTGGCGGTTGCTCCGAGCGTAATAGTTTTGGCCCAGCCGTCCCAGTCGGTATTGGTGTATAAATCGATTAAATGAGGCCCCTGGTCCGCTTGGCCGATGGCTTCAGGCAGCCATCGTACAGTCACCATACCGACACTCATATGCCGTTCTTTGATTGCGGCAATGACAGCTTCAATGTTTGCTTCAGGAACGATTCCCATTGCCATAGGGAACATATTGGCGTGCTGTGAAACATGCGAACTTTGGGATTGATCGGGCATTAACCCGTCTATGTAAACACCCTGGGCGTTGAGTAACCGTGAGTTGATTGCGTTCTTCATGTCACGAGCTTTGACTCGATACGTGTCTCTATCCGCCGAGTTTCCCAGGACATCGGCGATTTTCGAGATGATATCGAAATCGATATAAGCATAGGCATTAATCACTGTACGAGCTTCGGCGGACATGTCATAGCCGTATCTCATCTGGGCCGGCCAGTCGATAATGCCATATATATAGGCGCCACCACCGCCTGCAAGATTGTGAATTAATCCGGTTGTTTCATTTTTATAAGTGTCAACATAATCGGCGACTTTTTTCAGCTTATTATAGTTGTCACGTAAAAACCTGGTATTACCACTTTGTATATAGTAATCCCAGATCCAGACAAGATAGGACTGTGTGTAATCAGGGATATCCCGCTTGCCGTCGGCGTTCGGATATACGGCGTTCAGCCTGCCGTCCGGCCAGTATTGGTCCTGGGAATCGAGAAACTCAAGGAGAATACGCAGATTCATGGCTCTATCGCCTGTCGTAGTCATAGCGGCAACTCCCTGTGACCATGCATCACCCAGAAATCCACCCTTTTCCCGCGTGGGGGTGTCCACAAATTCTTCCTGTGCTCCTACAGTCAGCGAGTGTTTCATAAGGTCCCAGACCTGGTTAAGCATCGTATCGGAAGATTCAAAGCTCGAACGTGAGGAATCCAGCTCGTAATGCCTGCAAATGAATTTGACATTTTCGGCAGTCAATGTGTTGGGGGAGTTATCGACCTGGATATAGCGCATTCCCAGATAGACCATAGGCTCGAAAACAGCTGTGCCTCCGTCGAGAATAAAATAGTAGCTCATGTTGGTATTTTGAGTCGTGCTGGTAGAGACGGTGCCGTCGTTGTTAAGGGTATATCCTCCACGCATGTTTACAGTGGTTCCAGCGTCTCCGCCGGAGAAGATAATCCTGGGTGTTCCGGGATATACTTTCCCCAAATCTATAACATATTTTCCTTCACCGAGGTCGGTAACGGAAACAGGGGTGATTTCTTCTTCAATTAACCGTGTAAGGTCTGGCTGGAGATTTTCCGTCCATGGAGAAACTGGGGGAGCTCCGATTTCCACTGCGGCCGGCCAGGAGGAATCGTCATAATCGAGCGAATTCCAGTCCGGGATGATTTTGTCGGCATCGATTTTTTCTATATATCCTACTCCTTCGCCGTTTCTCTGGCGTTGCCCGGTCACCCATGCCTCGGCCTGAGTATGTTTCCATTTGTCGTCTGTCCCGAATATGATGCAAGTTGAATCTGTAAATTCGACAACGGTTTTTAGTAGAAAACCACGGCTGTTTGTAGCTCTTCCTTGTCCGCCACCAAACCAGTGGGTCAGGCAGGCGAATGCATTGTCCGTGTTGGGATTTAAGGCCGAACTGATATCATAAGCGTTGTAATATTGGTATCGAGGGTAATGGTAAGCAAGTCCTTTGCCAATCAAATTTCCATTGAGATACAATTCGTAATTATGAACCGCAGATACATACACAATGGCTCGCTTGATGGCTTTATTAGGAAGAGATACGTTCCTGCGATAGTAGGTATAGTCGTCAGCTACATTAGTGTTTCGCTTGATCCACTTTGCCGGAGCCCAGTCGATACTTGAAAACAATCCCGTGTCAAAAATGGCCGTGGCCGAGTAGGGGCCTGCGTTACCATCTTTGTCCCATACACGCACTTTCCAGTAACATCGTGCTGCCGGAGTAAGCGGCTTTCCATCATAATCGATATAGTTCTGCTTTCCGGAATTAATCCGGTTGCTGTCCCACAGGTCTCCCTTGTTTACATCGAGATTTTCTTCGCTCGAGGCCACGAGGATTTGGTAAGCTGTCTGGATTTCGTTGTCGTCAGGATCATTCATGTACCAGCCAAAATATGGTTTGTTGTCGGTTCCAACAGGATTGGTTTTGTCGCAGCACCTCAAATTGTCCGGTTCGTTGGGAGAAAGGGCGTACAAATTCAACGGCCGGATAAAAAGAAGTGACAGGCATAATAAAATGAGTTTTGCTGTTATATAAATGGCGGAATTTGTTCTCATGATTACTCCTTGTTTTGTAATGCAGCAGTTTCGTAATTTTTAGTCACTCTTGTTTATTATAGAAAATCAATACGTTTTGGTATATAGTCTTTTGACGAAGGGAAAATATTTGATAAGGTATTTCACAAGTCTTTATGCTACAGATAGTTATAATAGTGTACTCCCTGGGCTGTTACAGCGAGACACGAGCAACTGTGATTGAGCACATCATAGAAATAAACTTGATATTTTGAGTTTTTTGGTGCTGAAGCAAGGTTTTTTATTGTACGATTCCTTCTCTTATCGAAAAAAGTCCCATAAGTTAGACTAAGTCCGTAAACATTTTTGTCTTTGTAAAGAATATTTACTATATTTTGTATGGGCACAAAGGAGTTATGTTTAGTAAGTTTAGTTGGATGTTCCAACGGGAGAGAAAATGTTAACCCTCTGCAAATTAGCGCGTTTAAAGCGACAGGGTGTTGTTCTTGTCGTTGCTATGATTTTTTTGATAATATTTTGCGCCCTTGCTGTCTCTATTTCAACATTGGCCGGCACAAATGTTCAAATTGCCTCAAATCAACACAAAATCAACTCTGCATTCTTAGCTGCTCAATCCGGCCTGGAATGTGGAAAATATATTGTAGCCAACACTCTCCTGCCAAGCACACCGTATAATACTGTTACTATCGACCAGGCCGACCAAACATGGACCACCCTATGCAAACAAGTTCAATTGCAACCCTGGATATTCGGACAGGCACAGCAAAAATCCAAAGAGATTCTCACACCTGTCGCAAGATTTGGAGATACCGGTGCATCTTTTCAAATTAGGTTTTCTCGAACAGGTATAAATACGATTAGGCTTGAAGGAATTGGAATCGACGGCCAGGTATCAAGACAAGTTGGTGTGGACATGGCCATCCAGAAAGAAAAGGATGTATTGAATTATGCCGTTGCCAGCCGGGGTCGAATATGGATTACCGGACAATCGACGATTCACGGGAGCATCTTCAGTGTCTGGAATCGCCCGGAGATATCCCCGTATAACATATCAGGCAGCTCAGTTATACTTGGCACCATTAACACGGTCTTGACCCTGGAACAGATCAGGCAGGAGGGATACCGGTTAGAAACACTCGATGTAAATGATAATCCGATTAGTATTAACGGCACATCTTTAGGCAGCGACTACAAAGAACGCTACTATAGTCCTTTAGATAAAATTCGTGCCTATCACGCGGGTATCGTTTATGGACAGCAATACAGAGATATGGCGGGTATGGATATCTCCGACTATAATACCGATATGTATAATTCAGGCCTGAAAGTTATATCTCCATGTCCGGGTGCGCTTAGGAAAGTCGAATATTTCCCTCATGCACCTCTGTCCGATGGGGGTTACGGTATGCCGAGAGATGGAACTTTGCACAATACACCGAACAGGAAGCTTGTAAGGCACGTTTACGAGAATCAGACTTTTAAAAATGCACTTCTGCCCTGTAATTACAACGCGTTATTTAAAAATTGCACTTTTGAAGAAGTTCTGTATATCGATTGCTCCAAAACAGACAGGCCGTACTATAATAACGTCCGGTTCGATGATTGTACTT
>CAYVXS010000124.1:0-7839 GCA_964454885.1 uncultured Pirellulales bacterium | reverse complement strand
TTAACGAAACGTTTTCCGGGACTCTGTGCAGAATTCTGCCGGGAACTTTGACATATTTGGTGAATGCCCCGTCAAGATGAAAGCCGAATCCTTTTCGCTGTCTGCAAAGATGATAATTGTTTGTCCGGCAGAGAGTGCAGTGGCCGCAGTAATCTGCATGAGTTTCCGCCGTAACGCGGTCCCCGTTTTGGAAACCGGTTACTTTTTCACCCGCTTTTACAATCGTTCCTGCGAATTCGTGCCCCAAAATAAAAGGACAGTTAAAATCGAACTTCACCGCTCCAGTGTGCATATGCGGATCGGTGCCGCAGACGCCGATGTATGCTGTTTCCACTAAAACGTCATTCGGGCCGATTTCCGGGACGGGGACTTCACGAAGCTCGGTGGCATTGGCCGCATTTTCATATTTAACGACTGCTTTCATTGTTTTTGATATCATGATGTTTCATTATCCTAAAATCTTTTTTACCGCTTGTATAACAGCGGCCTCTGTTAGGCCGTAATGTTCCAGAAGCTGTTCATAATCCAGCGCAGATTGGCCAAAGCAATCCTGAACAGCAATGGCCTCCATTGGTATGGCCTGTCCTCTTAGTATAAAAGCAATTGCACTGGCAAGACCCCCTATGATGGTATGTTCCTCGATGGTTACAATACCCTTGACGCCCGCCGTTAATTCTTTAATTGTTTCTTCGTCAATCGGCTTCAAGGTGCTTACATTGACGACTCTAAGCGAGATTCCCTGTTTGTCCAGGGTTTCCGCCGCTTTGAGCGCTTTATAGACCATATAGCCGTGAGCAAAGACAGTGATATCCTTACCCTGACGTATTACAGTTGGTTTGCCGATCTTGAATTCCCGGCTTTCATCGGAAACGTCCGGCACTTCATTACGGGGTATGCGGATATATACAGGACCTTCGTATTCGACGGCCGCTTTTGTCATCTTTTCGGTTTCTATTCCATCGGCTGGAGATAAAACAGTCATATTGGGCAATGCCCGCATAATGGCGATATCTTCAATACCCTGATGTGTAGCACCGTCACCGAAATCAGAAAGTCCGCAACTCGAACCGATAATTTTTACATTCACTTTACCGATACAGACACTAACACGTATCTGGTCATATGGTCGTCCTGTTGAAAAAACAGCGAATGAGTTCACAAACGGAATCTTGCCGCAAAGAGCCAGACCGGCGGCAACAGAAATCATATTCTGTTCGGCAATTCCAATCTCGAAATGACGTTCCGGAAACGCCTCTTCGAACAGACAGGTCATTGTAGATTTACACAGATCGGCATCAAGCGCAACGATACGTTCATTTTTCATACCTAATTCAACGAGTGTCTTGCCATATACTAATCTACAATTTTGTTTATTCATTTATTTTCATCCTCAATCTTCAAACAGCTTGCGTGCTGTTTCATGTTGTTCCTGGGTCATTATGCCGTGATGGAATTGTGCTTTGCCCTCGGCGAAAGGCACCCCTTTGCTTTTGACCGTCTGTGCGACGATCATGACCGGCTGATCTTTCACTTTATCGGCTTTGTCCAGAGCATCGGCTATCTCTTTAATGCTGTGTCCGTTGATTTCCATCACGTGCCAGCCGAACGCCTTCCACTTATCTGCGTGTGGATTCGTATCGTACCGTTCAACAATAGGCCCCATTGCCTGGACGTGGTTTTTATCAAGAATTGCCACGAGATTATCCAGTTTATAATAAGGCCCTGTCATGGAAGCTTCCCATACCTGTCCCTCGGCTATTTCCCCGTCTCCGAGAATGCAGTAAACTTTGTAATCCTTTTTATCGAGCTTTCCCGCTAATGCGATTCCGCATGATACGCTGAGTCCCTGTCCGAGCGAACCGGTGTTCGCCTCGATGCCGGGCATTCTCAGCATTTCCGGATGTCCCTGACATTTCGTGCCCAGCTCCTTAAGTGTTCGCAATTCCTCTTTTGGAAAATATCCCAATTCGGCTAAGGCTGCATACTGCGTTAATGCGGCGTGGCCTTTACTGAGCAATAATCTGTCTCTGTCCGGCCATTTCGGATTTTTGGGATCGATTCGCATCTTATGAAAATACAAAACTGCGACAATATCGGCAATTGAGCATGAGCCGCCAAGGTGGCCGGGTTTGCCCGCTCCAATCATCATTACGATTTCATAACGCAGCTTCTTCGCGATTTTTTCCAGCTCTGCTGTTTTTTCAGCGGATATTGACATAACAACCAGTCTCCAAAAACAATTTTGACCTTTTTGTAAGAGTTAAGATACTAACAAATCCGGCCATATTGTGCAATCAAACTTTAGGTTGCAGTTATTTTCTTGCTATATATGGAATATAATTTGTATATCCTAATTTTCTATTGAACAGGGCTTGGTGTGTACAAAAGAGTGCCCCAGGCAGCTCTCTGAACCCTGTGTAAATCGACATTTCCCGGCTGAATATTACCGGATTCGCTGTATCCTGATACTTCCAACGTCCTGCTGTCTTTCCATTTCCAGAACTCGCTGTGTCCGTCGGCAAAGGAAAAAGTGGTCCCATTGTTATGCAGACGGGGAACCGGATTGTTCCATCCTTCTACAATACAACTAATGCCCTATGAACCTGGACTTATTGGCAGGCTTTCGTCCAAATATAATATAAATCAATCCTGACTATATTTTCAATTTCTATGTTGTATTTTTGCATCAATTTTATAAATTGGAATTTCCCATTTAAACCTTAATAAACAGAATTTTCTCCATCAGGGCTTAAACAACATTGTTTTTAACATATATAACATCGTGTCTGCCGAGTATAGATGCAGCATATTCCCTGCATTTGGGAAATTACTTATCGTCTTTTACGACATTGATAACGGCATAGAAAGCTTCTTTAGGCTTATAGTTTCGATCAAACAGCAGGGGAGAGCCACCGATCCAGGAGGTTGCATCATAGACGCCCCAGAAAGTGACGCGGGTGATGTCTTTTTTATGTTTGACAAAAACCGAGAAAAGCTCGGCGTACTTGTCCGCGAGTTTCTTCTGGGTTTCCTCCGCGGTCGCATTTTGGTCTTCTGTGCTCTGTCGGTTGACCTGGTTGATATCGGCGCCGCGATACCCGCGAGTCTGTGTGCGAATATCCAATTCGGTGATCATTACCTTGACACCGGTTGCGGCCAGAGTTGTGATGGCGTACTCAAGATTCTCGACGCTGGGGTATGTCAGTCCACCGTGTAGCTGGATGCCGACACCGTCGATTCGTATCCCTTTGGACTGGAGGCGCTTCACAATTGCGACCGCTCCATCGCACTTGGCCTTTGACGTATCGAGATTGTAGTCATTGTAGTACAGTTCGACATCCGGGTCGGCCTCGTGTGCCCAGCGGAAGGCGTTCTCGATGAAGTCGTACTGCTTGTCTTCGGAGCCTTCGCCGATGATCTGCAGCCATAGATTTCTGCTTCGCAATGTGCCATTCTCATCGAGGGCTTCATTAACCACATCCCAGCCCTTGACGCGGCCTTTGTAATGGCCGACAACAGTGTTAATGTGATCGTGCATACGCTGGAGCAATTCCTCGCGGTTCGCATAAGGTCCTCTGAAACCAAAACCGCGGCCGCGTCTGCCGGCGCGGGGTGCATTCGCGTCAGCAGTTTCTGCGACAGCGTTGCGTGACGTTGTCGGAGAGGTCCCTGAGAAGACCCAGTTGGGTGTCTGTCCGTGCCAGACGAGACAGTGGCCGATGGGAACCATATTGTTCTTCTCGCAGAAAGCCACGAAGCTGTCGGCCGGCTCCCAGTTGTATTGATCCGGCTGAGGGTGGACACTTTGCCATTTCATATCGTTCTCCGAGGTTGCCGTACTGAAATGCTTCTCGGCGATCGCGGCCGCATTAGGGTCTCTGCCCGTGACCACACGACGATTCAAAGCCCCGCCGATCAGGAAGTAGTCCTTGAATACGTCTTTCAGCGTGGGAACGCTCTGCCCGGCCGCTGCTTGCGGAATTATTTCTATCGCATTGATCATCGGATTTTCGGTATTGAACGTGAAATCGATCCTGAACTCTCCGTTGGTCACTTCCACGGGCACGGTTTCTATGTAAGCGCGGTTGGGGCCGCCGGCCTTTTCCCAAATGTCGAAATCCTTGAACTCGTGTCCCTGGACATTGAAGGAGAATACACGCTCACCGGGGCCGTAAATTCCCTCGAACGTCTCGGCAAAGTAGAGCTTTGCGAGATACTTGCCGTTTGGGATTTTGCAGGAAAAAGAGTCCATTGCGTAGTGTTCGCTCAAAAACAGGGCCGGATCCTTAGTCCCTTCAATCGCTATCGAAGGATCGCGATCTATCGTGGAGCCTCCCTCGAAACCTTTCTCCGGCTGCCAGACGTTGCCGTTCGAATCCGTATAAGGTTCGAACAGACCGGCCTTGATCCGGACAATCGCTTCGGAAGATGCGCTTGCATCGGCCGCTGTTTGTGGAATTATTTCAATCGCATTGATCATCGGGTTTTCGATCTGGGTCGTGAAAGTTATGCGAAATTCTCCGTTGGTCACTTCCACGGGCACGGTTTCTATGTAAGCGCGGTTGGGGCCGTCGGCCTTTTCCCAAATGTCGAAATCCTTGAACTCGTGTCCCTGGACATTGAAGGAAAAAACTCGCTCGCCGGGGCCGTAAATACCCTCGAACGTCTCGGCAAAGTAGAGCTTCGCGAGATACTTGCCGTTTGGAATTTTGCAGGAAAAAGATTCCATTGCGTAGTGTTCGCTCAAAAACAGGTTCGGGTCCTTTGCCCCTTCGATCGCCAGAGAAGGGTCGCGATCTATCGTGGAGCCTCCCTCGAAACCCTGATCCGGCTGCCATACGATGCCGTTCGAATCCGTGTATGGTTCGAACAGGCCGGCCTTGATCCGGATAGTTGTTGCGGAAGACTCGGAGGCTGTCGCACTTGCGGCAAACCACAATACTACTGAGGACAGAAGGATTACATAATACAGTTTTTTACTTTTCATAATCGTCTCCTTTATATTGATATTTATAGTTACCTCGAATTATCTGTTTACACTTATAAGAAACGTATTGTTATTCGTACTGATTACCGATGTCCCTGTTTGGGCAAATGTCTGATTTATTAGCAACATGTTCGTTACTTGTTTAGTAATCGGTCACCTGATTGTCTTTAGTCCAGCTTGATATCCACCTCCCAATACTCCGCGACGGCTTTAAGTTCATCCGGTGTCAGGTACGTCACCGCACCGTGCTTGGGCCGTGAGAAATTCGTTCCCTTCATCAGGCCTTCGTTAAAATGGCCGAGGTGCTTGTAGTTCTTGAAATCGGTGGTTTCGCTGAATCCCATGTTGTTGGGCCGGCCGCCGTAAACGTCGTACATCAATACGTAGGTATCGGTTCCGAGACGTTTGAACACATTTGGCGCTTCGGTGGGAACCGACTCCGGGTCGACGCGATCTGGCTCGGACTTGTAGCCTGTGTTAATCTTGTCGGAAACGGCATGAAGTATTCTGGCGTTCGAGACGTAGTACAGATGGAACTTGTCCCCCACCTTGGTGATGTCGCCGTCGATACCGCCGATGTCGGGAATCATTTTCGGCGTGGTCTCCAATTTGGTAAAGTCGTCATCTGCGTAGGACCAGTAAAGATTGGCGTTCTTGTTATTATAGCGAATGGTGAAATATACCATCATCTTTCCCTTGGCATCGTCATAGACCGTCTCGGGTGCCCAGGAGCAGTCGATATCGCCGAGCTCTGGGAAGGCCGTGTCCACTCGGAAGTCCGACAATGTCCAGTGGATCAGGTCGAAGGACTTCATCATGACGATGGCCCGGTTATTGCCCCAGCCGTACTTTTCCTGAGGTCGCTGCCATGGTGTGTCGCGAAAGCCCGCGCGTTGGCCGAAGATATGCAGGTCGGTCATGGCGAGGTAGAATCCGCCGTCGGGGCCGCGCGTCATGTGTGGGTCGCGCACGCCTTTTTGTTCAGCCAGCTTGGCGCCGTCAAAGATGGGCTGGCCGTTATTGAGATCGGTAAAGGTGTAGCCGTCGCGGCTGATTGCCATGTAGGCGGACTGGGTCTGGTCTTTGAAGTAAACCATGACATAACCGGCAAAGTCTTTTTCTTCGAGCTTCCGGGCGTTTTGGGGCTTTTCGAGGGTGGGCACGATAACAATGCCCTCCGTTTGCTCGGCCGCCGGGGGAATTTGTGCGGCCCTGCTTTGATGCACAAATTCTTTGTTCGCGACCAGCAATGCCAAATATATTAATATGCCGGAATAAAATATGTGTTTCCTCATACCCTCCTTATTAAAAGGGAATCTCTGCCAGAGCTTTAATAATTTCGTTGTTATATCTTTTCTCATGTGCAGAAACCTTTCGTTACTGTGATGATTGCTGTTTGTATGCAAACATGCCCAGGGTCACGCCCTGGAAACCGCCTGCTCTGTCCGTACTTAAAAAGGCGGATTCGAGTTCGTCACCGAGTTGTGTAAATTCACCGTTTCCGATTTTGTAGAACATACGTGTCGTGGGGCCGTTACCCAGGATTTTGAGTTCGATGGACGTGACATTCTCCGGCAATGTTTGTGTGGCCAGATTGGTCGGTTGCCGGGCCTGTGTCTCTGCATCGCCGCCCCGACGGCCGCGGTCAAATCCGCGGGCACCGGCCGGCGGCTGTTCGAGCGATACTTCTGTGAGACGACCGGCGTCGGTCTTGACGTTGATCGCGTAGTAGTGGGTTTCGTTCTGGAACGCGGCCAGACCGGCAACGCAATTGACGGTCTTGGGCTGAGCCGACAGTGTGACCGAACAACTGAATTCATTGTTCTGTTGACGTGTACCCAGATAGGACGGATTGTCGCGACTGGTCAATGATTCTGTACGGGGCTCGAGGAAAAGGGCCCTGGCGGTTTTGGATGTCACGTGCCATTGTGAGGCCGGCTTGCGAATACCGATCCACCGATAGTGCAGAGTGTCCGAATCGAAGTTGTCGGTGAAGTTGATGTTGCCTGTCGTGGGTACGGGCGGAGTCTTGCCTGCCGGAAGGTCGGGCTTTTTCACGACCAAGGGAACCGGGATGTTCGGCGAGAGGATTACGGGCCAGCCGTCGGTCCAGGTGACAGGGAGCATGAAGGTCTGGCGACCGGTATTGAAGAAGCCGGCCTGATACGGTTGACAGGCCAGGAACACGGCGTACCACTGCCCGTTTTGTGTTTGTACGAGATCCGCGTGACCTGTGCAGGTGACCGGATTGGGACGGTTGCTCGGTAATCCCCTGGTAGAGAGGATCGGATTCTTGTCCCAGGGAACGTATGGTCCTCGAAGGGAATCCGACCTGAAGATTACTTCGGTGTGGGCCATACTGGTTCCTCCCTGTGCACACATCAGGTAATACGTCCCGTTGATCTTGTAGAGATGGGGGCCTTCACACCAGATCGGGTGTTTCGAAATGTCGGTGCCGCCGTTGACCAGAACCGTCTTGTCGCCGACGAATTTCTTTTGTTCGAGGTCGTATTCCTGGATCTTGATAGCGCGGTGGCCGTTATACAGAGCCTGACCTTCGGGATCGTCACAACTGAGAATGTAGCATTTGCCGTCGTCATCGAAGAAGATATCCGGATCAATACCGCCAACGCTCGACACCCTGACCGGTTCCGACCAGGGACCTTTGGGATCCGTAGCCGTGACATAATAATTTCCGATGCCGCCCACGAGGGTATTGATCATGTAGAAGATCCCTTTATGGTAGCGGATGGTGGGTGCAAACGTGCCGGAAGACATCTGACCGCCTTGTATGGCAAATTGCGAGGGCCGGTCGATGACGTTGCCGATCTGCGTCCAGTTGACCAGGTCCT
>CAYVXS010000123.1:0-7840 GCA_964454885.1 uncultured Pirellulales bacterium | reverse complement strand
GGATGATCGGTAAGGCTTGTTCAACATCAAGTTTTTTCATTTATCTTTTTCCTTTTTGTGTTGGCATACTTTTGCTTTTTTATAGCTAAGAAATCTCTTTTCTTTTTCTTAGAGTCAACAAGAACAAGCTCCGGCAGCTCCTTCAGCTCTTTTAGCTGGTCCCGCAGGAAAGCGGCCCTCTCGAAGTCAAGGTTTTGTGCCGCTTCGAGCATTTCCTTTTCGATCTGGGAGGCCAGCTCGACTTTTTCATATTCGCCGGAGCCGAAACGCACGGCATTTTGTGCCGTTTGCCTTGCTTTTATCTGCTCGGTCAGGCTGTGGCGAATTTCTTTGCGTATCGTCTCGGGTGTAATATTGTTTTCCTGATTGTATTTTAATTGAATTTTACGCCGTCTGTTCGTTTCGTCAATAGCTTTTTGCATAGATGCTGTTACCGTATCGGCGTATAAAAAGACCGTGGCGTTGATGTTCCGGGCCGTTCTGCCTATGGTTTGTATCAGGGATGTCTGGCTTCGCAGGAAACCTTCCTTATCGGCGTCGAGGATTGCAACGGCTGAAACCTCCGGCAAATCCAGACCTTCCCTTAGCAGGTTTACGCCCACGAGGACGTCGAAATTGCCGTGCCGTAAATCCGAGAGTATCTCGATTCTTTCGAGTGTGTCTATTTCACTGTGTAAGTACCGGCATTTGAAGCCTTTCTTCGTAATATAACCTGAAAGGTCCTCGGCCATTCTTTTTGTCAGGGTTGTCACGAGCACGCGCTCTTTGGCGTTGACTCTTTTTTCGATCTGCTCCAAAAGGTGAGGGATTTGATTGCTTGCCGGGAACACGAAGATTTCAGGGTCGATAAGCCCTGTCGGTCTGATTATCTGCTCGACGACCTCGTTATTGCATTTTCCCATCTCGAAGTCGCTTGGCGTGGCCGAGACAAATACAACTTTGGCCCATTTTTCCTGGAATTCCTCGAATCGTAGTGGCCTGTTGTCCAACGCGCTCGGCAGGCGGAAGCCGTGGTCGATCAATGTTTCTTTTCTTTTCCTGTCACCGGCCCACATCGCTTTTAATTGCGGTATGGTTACGTGGGATTCGTCGATGAACAAGAGATAATCTTTCGGGAAATAGTCGATGAGAGTATATGGCTTCGCTCCGGGCGGCAGACCCGCCAAGTGCCTGGAGTAATTCTCGATCCCGCTGCAAAAGCCCACTTCCTGCATCATCTCGATGTCGTACATTGTCCGGGCCTGCAGCCGCTGGGCCTCTAACAGTTTTCCCTGGCTGCGCAGCTCGGCCAGCCGCTGGTCTAATTCGGCCTTTATGCCTTCTATGGCCGAACCTATCCTTTCGGACGGCATGACATAATGCTGGGCCGGGTAGATGAAGACCTGTTCTTCTTCGGCTAAAATTTCCGACGACACGGGATTAATATAGCTGATTTTATCGATTTCGTCGCCGAAATACTCGATGCGTACAGCAAATGATTCGTAAGAAGGATGCAGCTCGACTACATCGCCGCGAACTCTGAATGTCCCTCTCTGGAAATCGATATCGTTTCGGCTGTACTGGATGTCCGCCAATCTTCCTAAAAGGTCGTTTCTTTCCAGATGGTCGCCGACGCGAACCGCCACAACGCTGGCCTTGTAATCTTCAGGCGAGCCTAATCCGAAGATGCAGGATACTGATGCGACAATGATGCAATCATCCCGCGTGGACAAGCTGGTTGTCGTCGAAAGGCGGAGCCGGTCGAGGTCGTTATTTTTCGAGGCGTCTTTCTCAATGTAAATATCGCGTTGCGGAATATACGCTTCCGGCTGATAATAATCATAATAGCTGACAAAATATTCCACGGCGTTATCGGGGAAAAGCTCTTTGAATTCCTCGTAGAGCTGGGCGGCCAATGTCTTATTATGCGAAATGACAAGAGCGGGCAGATTTTGCTGAGCAATGACGTTGGCCATAGTAAAAGTTTTGCCGGAGCCGGTGACACCCATTAGCGTCTGGAACTTTTGCCCGCTGCGCAGACCATCGGATAGCCGCTCTATCGCCTGCGGCTGGTCCCCGGCGGGGTGGAACTGGTTGTTTAACTTAAAGTTACCCATAAACAAATCATTGTAACCGGTTTGAGGCCAAATCTCACGAGAAATCCAAAACAATGGATAATAGTTTTTTGTTGAAGAACCAATTATTAAATTATATGATTTAATAGATGGAAAAATTGCTAAAAAATGTGGAGATAAGAAAATGCTGTCTTCGAAACTTGTTGACATAATAAAGAAATATGCACAGGAATTTTCTGTCAAGAGTGTATGGCTATTCGGCTCATCTCTTGAAGATGAGGATACTGCAACAGATATAGACCTTGCGATTGAGGGTCTGGCTCCCGATAAATTTTTCGATTTCTATGGTAAGCTTTATTTTGAGATGCCAAAACCACTCGATTTAATAGACTTGGAACAGAAAACCCCTATGGCTGCCATAATCAGGGAAAAAGGAATTCGCATATATGAGCGCTGAATACGATTATGTACAGGCAGAGATAGAAAGTATTCTGCAAACTTCAGATATGATCCAGGATTTGATCGAAAGGGAAGTTTTATCGAAATACGAGACTATCGCTCTTGGTAAATTACTACAGGATATTTATACGGGTATTGAACGAATAATAAGGAACAAATTGGAATCAATGGGTATTAAAACTATTAAAAGCGATGGCTGGCACAAAGAAATGCTTCTTGCTGCAAAAGAAAACGCCGTTATAACACAGCAGCAATTCGAAGAGTTTAGAAAGTTACTTGTATTCCGTCATATGCAGATTCATGGTTACGGTTATATGCTTGACGAAAAAAGATTGCGGGAATTAGCCGGGCCTGTTCCGGACGTTTGCAGGGATTTCATTCAATTCATAACCGGAAGTTAATTTTCAGTTCATTATCTGTAAATATATTGACCAAATCTCACGGAAAATTTCATAATAGATATACGAAGATAGGCTTGTTTTATACTCTATTATCTGGTATCTTGGATTTCGATGATATTTTTTAGCAAGAGGGAGCTATTATGAGATATTTGAAGCTTTTTACACTTTTTATGCTGGTTGTGCTTACCGGCCCTATGGCAGTAAAAGCCAACAATGCCGGTTCGTTAGTCAGTTGGGGGGGAATCGCATTCGATTCCAAAGAGCTTGATGCCAATGATTTCGTAGTCATAGCTGCAGGTCAGGGACAGAGCCTTGTTATCAGGAAAGGGCCTTCGGACCAACCAACTGAAGATTGAATGCGAATAAAGTTCTGCTATTTATATTCAACGGGTTCGGGATAGATAATAGCGGCGAGGAGCGCCTGGCCGTATTTATGCCAGAGCACCCTCTGACTAAGATTCGAATCATGTCCCTGCATTTCAAAAGTTATTATTGGAATACCCAAAGTCTCACCGGCGTAAGAGCCGAGCGAGCCGGGATTGGCTCCTAATTTTTTTATAGGCAAATCGCAGTATTTCGCCATATGCTCTGCTAATGTTCTACCGGGGCCATCGTAGTCTATACAGGCATAAGGTTGATGGATGCTGACTATTCGCTTTGGTTTATATTGACGTATGATTTGCCTGATAATATATGATTCCGGTTCGGAAAGCGGAGTGAACCCGAATTCTCCATTGTTAATCCGGTTTTGTGCGGCGAAATTGCGATTCAAATCCACGCCGTTGGCATTATAGCGGGTGTTTTTTGCCAGGCCGTCGGGATTGGCTACGGGTAGAAGCACCACGGTGCGTCCGTTTAAGAATCCCTGCTCGTTATTCTGGAGATACTCGGCGAGTTGTTTGGCTATCGGTATCCCGGCGGGTTCGTCGCCGTGAATCGTCGCCATAATGAAAATGACCTCCGGTCCCCGGCCGATTACTTGATATTCGATCGGACGTTTCTCGACAGATACACCTGCCCTGATTTTACGGGACGGTATGACAACAGGGGATTGCGAAGTATCCAGCTTGGGCTGTTTTGCAGGCCCATGACAGCCGGTTAAAACAAAAGATGGCAAAAGAAAAAAAACTGCGATACTTATGGTCCATTTCTTATTCATTCGGGATATTTTTTAACCTCCGTTAATAAGTTGCTGGACCATTATAAAGGATTTCCGTTTTGTCGGTTATTTATAAAACAGGGTTTCTGAACTTACTTTTGCGATTATAGGTTTAACAGATAGAAATTCAACCCCGGATTCGAATTTCAATTCCCTGTTTTTAATATTTGCTTTCAGAGTGTTCTTATCGGCATAAATAGCTTGAGTAAAATAGACGTTTTTGGTAGTATGTTACTCTTATTAATGACCGATAATATATTATCAGGGGATTTTTCGTTTTTGGGGTGCAACGTAAGTCAGTTTTTTCGAGGTGAGAAATGAATGTTCTTTTAATTGGAAGCGGAGGTCGCGAGCATGCAATTGCATGGAAGTTAGCACAATCCAAGGTTTTAGACACACTTTATATAGCTCCGGGCAATCCGGGCACGGTCGAGTGCGGAGAAAATATCCCGATTGAAGTAAACGATACGAAAAAGCTCCTTGATTTTGCACTCGCAAACGAAGTGGGCCTTGTAGTTGTCGGTCCGGAAGACCCGCTTGCCGCCGGTGTGGTCGATGTGTTCGAAGATGCCGGTATCAAGGCGTTCGGCCCGAGCGGCAAGGCCGCGCAGTTGGAAGCGGACAAGGCATTTGCAAAGCAGTTGATGCGTTCCAGTTGCGTTTCGACCGCCGAGAGCAGGACATTCGACAGGTACAGCGATGCCAAGGCATATATCGCAAGCAGGGACGAGGCGGTAGTCATAAAGGCTGCGGGGCTTGCGAAGGGCAAGGGGGTTTTTGTCTGCGACGATCCCGCCGATGGGATTTTAGCGGCCGAGCAGATAATGTGCGATAAGATATTCGGTCCGGCGGGGGACGTAATTATCGTCGAAGACAAGCTTCTCGGCGAGGAGGCCTCGATACTGGCTTTTGTTGACGGGCGAAATATCTACGTTATGGAAACGTCCCAGGACCATAAGCCCATCGGCGACGGTGATACCGGTCCCAATACAGGCGGGATGGGTGCTTATAGTCCGGCCCCTGTTGTCACCGAGGATCTGATGAATCAGATTACTCGTGAAATCCTTGTGCCGATTGTCGATGGAATGAATCGCAACGGTACTCCATATAAAGGCGTGCTTTATGCCGGTCTGATGATTACCGCCGGCGGGCCGAGAGTGCTCGAATTCAATGTTCGTTTCGGCGACCCGGAGACCCAGCCGATTCTTATGCGCCTTAAAAGCGATTTACTTGATGTTTTATTGGCCGTCTGTGACGGCACGCTCGAGAAGGCGAATCTCAAATGGGACCCACGACCGGCCGTATGTGTTGTGATGGCCTCCGGAGGTTATCCCGGTGATTATCAGAAAGGGAAAAAAATTACAGGCATAAAAGAGGCGAATCAGATTAAAGATGTCGTAGTGTTCCACGCGGGGACAAAACAAGTCGATGGGGATATTGTTACGGACGGCGGAAGAGTATTGGGTGTTACGGCACTGGGGCGGACAATAGGCGATGCAAAAGAGGCCGCATATAAAGCCGTGGACAAAATAAAATTCGAAGGGGCTTACTGTCGCCGGGATATTGCCGATAAAGCACTAAAAGGGATTGTTTCCTGATAAGTCAGGCAGCAATATATTGATATCTGTATATTCTATGACCAGGATAAAAAATCAAGACTCGAAACCGGTAAACACGATTCGCTGGTTTGCCTCATTACTGGTTTTAGCGTTTCTGCTGTGGCTTTTATATATTTACGCAGGCAGAGCTTTGTGCCATATAGCCATAGGGCAGATTGCCGAGCTGACCAATACGAAGATAAAAATCGGAGCGGTCAATTTTCATACGGACGGCTCAGTTTCCATCGAAGATATTATAATCAGCCCCCGCAGAAGTCAGAACCAGAACGCAACGATCCTTACCGCCAGGGAGGTTTTTGTTCGTTTTAATCCCGGGAGTCTTTTTTTATTGCGGCCGAGATTGCAGGTTATTGACGTCAATGATTTTGTTTTCAACGCTCAATATGACCTGGATACCGGCTGGTCGAATTTATCCGAGCTTGAAATCAGGCCTCCGGAGAACAGTTTCAGCAAGATGCCTCGAATCAGTCTTAGCGGGGGTACACTGCAGTACACTAAAATCCTGGGCGGGCGGAAAGATATAGCCGCTTCAGTGCCTATTTATGCCCGCTTCGGGCCCGACGAGGAATCGCAACAGGGCTATGTTTTCGATATAACCACGGCGACAATGTCATCCGGTTTCGGTAATAGCCGGCTTACAGGGTCATGGAAACCCGGGCTTGTTACGATTGCGGGCGGGATTTCCTCACTGGATGTACCTGAGCTTGAGATGGCATGGATCATCGATATCATGGCAGCCGAACTGGAATACGACCAGAACGACGATTTTACATTGAAACTAAGAGTAAAAGATTTACAGTCGAAGCGCACCGAGTCACTCGATAAACTTGCTGCGGTCGGGCCGCCTGAACTGCAAAAGTCGAACATATTCACCGCCCTTCAAAGATTTTTCGACAGGTACCAGCCGCGGGGCAGTGTTGATATCGATTTGAGCGTCACCGGGAATTTTAAAAGAATGAAAGAAAACAAATTAACCGGTCAAATTGATTGTAAAGATGTTGCTTTTACCTATTCCGGTTTTCAGTACGCTATTGAAAATTTGACCGGAATGTTAAGTTTTACGAATGACAGCGTAACTTTCGATAATCTCAAAGGCAGTCATGGGGATGTCGGATTGTTGTTTAACGGATGGACCCGCGGTTTCGGACCGGAATATCAATATCATATTCGTGTTATAAGCGATAATATACCGCTGGATAACGATTTATATGAAGCACTGAGTGCGAAACAGAAGGAATTCTGGAATTGTTTCTCACCGTTCGGATACGGAGCGATAGATTTGCAACTGGATCGGCGTTCACAAACGGACAAGCAGATCAACCTGAATCTTGAGTTGCTCGGCGCGGAAGCAGAATACTGCAAATTCCCTTACCCGTTGAAAAATCTGACGGGAAAGGTTTCTTTCTCACGTGACAAAATAATCTTTTCGAACTTGGTGTCATGTGAAAACGAGCATACGATTACATTGAACGGTGATATTACAACCGGCGGTGCGGACGGTTCATTCTATGATATATCGGTAGGTGTTGATAATATTCCTCTTGATTCGGCGCTTGAAGAAGCTTTGCCGACCGGCCACAGGAGTTATTTTGATACATACCATCCTGCCGGTAGTGCCGACGGCTGGATAAAAGTTATAGCGCAGGGTGATAAGCCCGGCAATTTCGTCGCCGACCTGTCGTTTACGGATGCTTCCATCAATTCGGACGAGCTTTTATTGCCTGTCACGGACATATCTGCGAGAGCTGTTTTTACCCCCGGCTCGATAGATGTGAAAGAATTTTCCGGCATGTACGGTGAAAGTCCTCTGTCACTTACAGGTCATTTTCAGACCGATCCCGAAAAGCAGACCTTGTATTTAATGTCTTTGCATCTCGAGCAGGTGCAGCTCAACGAGGATTTTTTGAAACTGTTGCCCGAATCGATGAGTAAAACAGTCTCCGGATTAAAACCGGAAGGCCTAATCGATCTTGTCGCAGACCTTGACAAAAAAAGTTACACAGAGCCTCCGGATTACCTTCTTACTGTTAATTGTCCCGGTAACAGCATACAATTGCCGAATTTTCCATGTCCTGTGAGAGATATTACGGGGACCGTGATAATAAAATCCGACAGCGCTTGTTTCTTCTCCCTTTTCCTCAAGTTCCC
>CAYVXS010000122.1:0-7852 GCA_964454885.1 uncultured Pirellulales bacterium | reverse complement strand
GATGGTTGCATCTCACACCGGCTCGGATGTGTGTTCTGTTTATCTCTATAATAATGAAACCAATGAGTTGGTCCTCAGTGCGACAAGAGGTCTGAATCCGGATTCGGTTGGTAAAGTCAGGCTCAAGCTGGGACAGGGTCTTACGGGTCTTGCCTTGCGAGAAATGCGGCCTGTTTGTGAGATGGATGGTGCAAGTAATCCGAATTACAAATTTTTCCCCGGCATAAACGAGGAACGATACGATTGCTTTCTCGCCGTACCGATAGCACGTGGAATCTCCAGGATCGGCGTCCTGGTGCTTCAACGTGAGAAGGGCAGTGTATTCAGTAGTTCCGATATAACGGCTTTGGAAGCTGCGGCGTCGCAGCTTGCGGATATTATCGAAAATGCCCGATTTCTTATGGCGATACATGAGCCGTATGTGGAAGATCAAAAGGCCGTTGACGTATTGCCGGAGCAATTAAGATTCGTCAGGGGTAAAGTGGCCTCGGAAGGTTTTGCTTACGGTCCGACCAAAATTGCCGATAAGAAAAAAAATCTTGCCTCGCTGCTGCACAGAAAATTCGATGACGAATATACTCTGGCTGATTTTGAAAAGGCGGTTAGCGATACGGCGGCTCAGCTTGAAGAGCTTCAGGAGCGGGTGGGCCAGAAGCTGTCCGATGCCGCATCGCTTATATTTGCAGCACATTTGGTAATACTCAAGGACAAATACTTTGTCGGAGGACTGGCCAGACTGATTGAAGGCGGAGTAAATCCACCTGATGCCGTCATGCAGATTGCCAAGGAGTATATCGAAAACTTTGCCACCAGCGACAATGACTATATGCGGGAAAAAATCCAGGATATCGAGGACCTCGTTGTGAGGCTGATGAATAATCTTCTCAGCGAGACCGAAGATATTGGTAAACTCAAAGACCATGTTATAATTGCCAGAGAGCTTTATCCATCCGAGCTGCTTATACTTTCTTCCGAAGGTGCCGGCGGAATCGTTCTTGTAGGCGGGACGATTACATCGCATCTTTCCATCCTGGCCAGCTCACTGCGTATTCCGATGATTGTAATCGATACCTTCGAGCTTCTTAGTCTGCCGGACGGGACGCCTGTGCTGGTCGATGCCGAAATAGGCAATGTATATGTGGATCCTTCCGATGAAATCCTGGAACGATTCGAATCCCAGCAAAAAGCTAGACTGACGCTGGACCAGCAAAAGAGTTCGATGAAACCGGTCACGACCACCCGCGATGGGACGAGAATACATCTTTTAGCCAATATCAACCTGTTGGCTGATTTGAAAATTGCCTGTGAATTGCAGTGCGAGGGAGTAGGATTGTACAGGACTGAGTTCCCGTTTATGATCAGGCGAAATCTGCCGACCGAAGCGGAACAATTTATGACTTACAGCAAACTTGTCCAAATGGCAGCCGGCCGGCCGGTTACATTTAGAACCCTTGATATCGGTGGTGACAAAATCCTGTCTTATTACCATGACATTAAAGAGCAAAATCCTGCACTCGGTTTGAGATCGATTCGTTTTTCACTCCAGAACAAACTCGTTTTCGCCGAGCAGATAAGGGCGATGTTGCGCGCCGGTGCCGGGGCGGATTTGCGGATTATGTTCCCGATGGTTTCGTCAATCGATGAATTCTGCCAGGCCCGTGAGGTAGTTTTCGATTGCTTGAAAACACTCGGCGAACAGGGATTGGAACATAATGACAAGCCCAGGCTGGGGATCATGGTCGAGCTGCCTTGTATTGTGGACCTGATAGAAGATTTCGTCAAGGAAGCAGAATTCTTTTCGATAGGAACCAACGATTTAATCCAGTTTATGCTCGGCGTGGACAGGACGAATGAAAATATAGCTGGTTCTTATTTGCCGCATCATCCGTCTGTTTTGCGCGCATTGAAAAAGGTAGTATATGCTGTCGAAAAGGGCGGCAGGGAAGTCTCTGTTTGCGGCGATATGGCTCACCAGGAGCAATACCTACGGTTCCTGCTTGGAATCGGAGTAAAAGTCTTGAGTATCGACCCTCGCTACCTGCACCGGATACAGCAGGCCATTTCTGAAATTGATTTGACTGAAGCAAAGGCGTTCGCAGATAAAATCCTTGCTCAACCAAGAATCAGTGACATTACACAGACTTTGAGCTTAAATAGTGAGGATAAATGAACGCCGCTGCAAAAAAAGATTTATCCGCAGGGAAGCGGATTGATTCTGTGCAGCTTTTTCTTGGCTAATGCATCATTCAGCCAATCCACAATAGCGGGTTTATAATCGTAATCACTCAAACCGTGCAGGTTTTTAGGGTCCAAAGGTCCGACGGCTCCGAGAATTTTTCCGAATGTATCACTTTCCACTGCATAAACTTTGCCGTTCTTATGTTGCCAAAATCCTTTTATCGTATTCATAGTATCTGTTCCTTAAATGAAGCTGGTGCGTCTAAAGGTTCTTAATTTCTTCTTGTTACAGTTTAGAAACAATACGTCCGTTATTCTCATTTCTTTTGTTTTTTCGGAATCTAAACAAAAGAAAATTGCTTACGAACCGTTTTTTTTGAGCACAGACTTTGTATAGGCTCGGTTCAAGTTCCCTTATAAAATATATGAAATATTTTTAATGGTGAAAAATAGATAAAATATTTTTATATTCGGTCTTTTCGAGAAAATCGTCCTTTCCCCGGATATGTTTTATCCGGGCCATTGTCCGTCGGTCATATCCTGCAATACCAGATTGTCCGGATTCACAACCACGTAGTTTATACTTTCTCGCCGCCATGTGTATGTGATATGGACAAGGCCATCGGTTGCCTGTATAGCAGCCGGATAAGCGCCGTAGGCAGACTTGCCGTCGATGGTGGTCTGATCTTCGAGTTTTAATGCCGCTTTCCAGTTCCTGCCGTCGGTCGAGACCGCCACGTTCAGTTTGTCCCGTCCTTTTGTCGAGTGGTTATATACAAGCAATTGCCGCCCGTCTGATAGAGTCACTGCATCGATACCGGCACTCGGATTGGGCAGGATCGACGGCACCAGAGGGCTCCATGTCAAACCAGAGTCATCGGACCACGACTGGCGCAGGATTCCCCGGCTGCGGCATAGAATCTGAATCTTCCCATCGGGATAGGTCAGAATCGTCGGCTGGATGGCATCGAATTCTTTGCCGTCATTGAGCACTTCTGTTCTGCTCCACGTTTTACCGAGATCCGGCGTAAATTCCATATGTACCCGCCATCCCTGGTCCTCGGTGCTCGAGCCGCAGAGAAGCTTCCCCTCAGCTAACATAATCGGTTTGGCCCTGACTGGGCCGATGATACCCTCCGGCAGCCGCCGCGGTTCAGACCAGCTTTTGCCCTGGTCGTTCGATGTGATTAACATTCCCCACCAGCTATGTGGTCGGGGACCGACTTTGTAGAATAAAAGTAACGGCCCGTCTTTTGCCTGATAAAGCACCGGATTCCAGCATGGATATCGCTGTGGTTTTTCTGTGACAATCCAGTTAAATTGTATGCCGTTGGCAATTTCGACCGGTGCCGACCATGTGTTACCGGTTGTTTCCTTCCTGCATAGCCATATCCCGACGTCTTCATTGCCCTCGTTGCTCCCACCGAAAAAAGCGACAACAAAATTATCCTTTGTCTCGGCCATTGTTGAGGCATGGCACGATTTGAACGGCGCCTTTTCGAAGATGAGATGAGCTTCGACAATTCCCTTTTGCTTCATCAGGTCGGGGCGCAGGCTGTTTTTAGTGTTGTTCGCAAAATTTGATTCGAGCGGCATAAGTAACAGTATCCCAATCGTAAATAGTCCCATTTTTGTTTTCATCTTTTTCCCCATTTATTATATGAACTAAAACGACAGGTGGATTATTTTGCACTTATTTTTACCGGTTCGGAGTCAATATAGTTCCGGTAAAGATTTTTCCGTGAACTTGATAATTTCGTTCATCATGTGAACTGACTCGGACGGATATTGCCCTGCGGCTGTTTCTTCAGAGAGCATTACAAAATCGGTCCCGTCGATAATGGCATTAGCAACATCCGTAACCTCTGCACGTGTGGGCCGGCTGTGCTCGGTCATGTGCTCCAGCATTTGTGTTGCTGTGATAACGAATTTCCCGGCTGCGTTGCATTTTTTTATGATATGCTTTTGTATGATGGGGACTTCCTGGATCGGAAGAGAAACACCCATGTCACCGCGAGCTATCATAATTCCGTCGGAGGCGTCGATTATCGCATCGATGTTTTTTATTGCCGGTCTGTTTTCTATTTTCGCCACTATTTTACAGTTTGGCAGGCTCGGTTTAATCAATTCGGCGGCTTCATGAACATCATTCGCATCTCGTACGAACGATAAAGAGACGTAATCGACTTTGTGCTTAATGCCGAATTTTATATCTTTTTTATCTTTTTCGGTCATAGCGCCGAATCCAAGCTCCACGTCGGGAATATTAATACCCTTTCTTTCCTTAAGTATTCCGCCTTCGACTATGATTGCTTTGATACTCTTTTCGGAGCTGCTCTTGACTCGTAGAATGAAATTGCCGTCATCGATATATATTAATTGTCCCGGTCGGATTCTGCTGAGGTCACCTCTATAATCGAAGGGTATTATTTTCGGCCCCTGCGCCTGTTCATCGTTTGTTAACCAGACATAGGTTCTGTTTGTTAACAGTTTTGTTTTAGAGCCTTTGAATCTGCCGATCCTGATTCTAAATCCTTCCAAATCCTGCATGATCCTGATATGTCGCCTGTATTTTTTATTAATCCGGCGGACAAGCTCTATTCTCTCGAGATGCTGCCGATGGCTGCCGTGAGAGAAATTCAGCCGGACTACGTCAAGACCCGACTCGAACATTTTCCGAAGAACTGTGTAATTGCCGCTGGCCGGTCCTAATGTGGCGATGATTTTTGTTTTAGGCATATTGTTATTTTCCTGTTATAAGAGTTTAAAGCGACTTAATCTATTGGGGGCAAATCAGGCAGATTATCCTGCCCATATCGCCGAGCTTCCTCATTCATTAATTTGACAAGTTCTTTTCTGACTTCTTTGTCCAGCTCTGTCGGTCTGTAGTCTTCCAAAAGTTTTTCCACTTCGAGGTTGGCCCGTTGTCTGAGCGTCGGAGCACCTTGTTTTTCCCATCGGGACCTGTTGGCCCTGTCGATAACAGGACCGGGGAAAAAGATTTCTTCCCTGAGATGACGCTGTGTATGTTCGGAAATAAGCAGGTGTTTTTCAGAAAGCAGCTCCTGAATAATTCCTATGGCCGGGAAATCTTCTCTCGGCTCGATTCCCTTAATTAATCGAAGAGCCATGCCACAGATTTCATTATCGACTACGAGTTTTTCGAGCGACAAACAGCTTTCGAAATCGAGCATCCCCGGGCCGGATATGTTATTTATACCGGAAAGGGCGGCCAGTACGGCACCAATTCCGCTTTCCAGCCCCGCCTGGGCATCAAGCTCCTTGGAGTCGCTCAAAGCTATATATGCCTGTGTCGGAAGATTGAGGAACTTGCCGATTTCATTGTATGCACAATCTGTCATCATGGTTTCGATGGCGCCCATAGGAGTTGTTTCATGGCGGACATCGAAGATTGCCGGTGAGCCGCCGTAAAGAACAGGGGTGCCAGGATTGGCCGTCTGGCTGATGACGATGCCGCTTAATGTTTCGGCCGTATGCTGGATGAGAGTCCCCGTTAAAGTGACGGGAGCTATGAATCCTGACAGCGGCATGGCGATAAATTCCACGGGAATAGAATATTCGGCGCAGTCCAGAATGTTTTGTGAAGTTACATCACTCCATTTGAGCGGGCTGGTGGGACAGCATGAAAATATAGTCAGAGGTTTTTCCTTTAGTGCCTTTTCCGTTCTCCGTATGGCGAGCTGGAAATCTTTCATGACATTGAACGATTCGATGGTGAAAGCTCCGGTAATGACGGGCTTTTTGCCATATAAAAAACTCAGGAAAAGTCTGTAGCTGTCGGAAATTCCTTCGGTGACGTCTGTGGAAATCAACGCAGTGCTGCCTGAGGCGATATGTTCGAGCTGTTCGGTGACTTTTACATGGTTGATATAATCATTTGTCAGGGCTTTGCGCATCTTGCCCGTTTGGGGATCGAGAATATTCAAAGCGGTCGAGCCGGGAGTGAAATAGACATTATTACCGGAGAAATCGTGAGTTTGCTCACCGGTGACATCGTAAAGGTTGAAAGATTTGGGGGTGGTCTTCAAGGCTTTTTCGATGATTTGGGCGGTCAATATTGCATAGTTTTTTTCAATATCGACCTTACAGCCGTAGCCCGAGAGTATATCCAGGATTTTCCTGTTATGAATCTCGACACCGAGTGTGCAAAGTATATTGATCGCTTCGGAAATAATCTTTTGAATAAGCTCATCACTCAGGAATCTGATTGTAAGTCTCATGGCAGTATTCTTTCGATTTTGTCAATTCTTACGTTATATTTCAAAGACTCTGCAGGGATAATAAATATATAATTAAATACTAAATTTGCCTTAATTAACGAGTCTTTTTTTCAGTCTGTATATGGCGAAAAAGCCGAAAAGGAAAATAAATGTCAGCATATAAATCAAATCAAGCAATATAATAGGCTCGTAATGATTTGTACAGACGGCCCTGACCAATCTGACCGAATGAGTCAGGGGAACCAGCTCGGCGACCGGCCTGATGAAAACCGGTAGATTTTCAATGGGAAAGACCACGCCGGAAAAGAAAAACATCGGCGAGATAAGACCGGTGAAATAGAAATTAAAATGGTTGATTGTTTTAACGAAAGATGTCACCAGCAGTGATAATGATGCGAACACTACACCGGTCAGAAATCCCACGAATGGTGCGAACAGGCCGTAAGGCAGAATTATTATTTTGAACGCAACGAGGATGCACAAAACGGCAAAAGAAAAAAAGAAACCCTTTGTGCCGGCCCATAGCATTTCGCCGACAATCAGGTTGTTGACCGTCATCGGAGCGGCCAGCATGCCGTCATAGACTTTCTCGAATTCCAGGCGGATAAATGTCCCGAAGCTGCATTCGAATGCGGACGTAAACATCGCCGTAGTGACAAGCAATCCCGTGCCGAGATACTCGATATATCTTACGCCGCCCATCGGTTCGGTAATGTATTTGCCCAGCCCCAGTCCGACACCGGCTAAGAAAATCAGCGGCTCCACAAAAGGTGGGAATCCGTTGCTCAGCAGGTTCTTCGTATAGACCCGCATGTGTCGATACCAGACGCTGTAGAGCCGTATGTGGAGCGGCGGATACATTGGGACCTTACTGTCTGTCATCGAGCTGTCTCCCTGTTGCATGTAGAAACACGTCTTCGAGATTGGTTTGCCTGATCATATAATTGCCGGATTCCAAACAACCTGCGGCAAACTCTTTCAATATATTTATGTCATCGCTATAGTAACGCATTACGCCGGGTGCATCTTCTATCCTGATATTGCTCTGAGTTATGTCACGGCATTCCGGTTTGATTATTTCCGTATCGAGAATCTCAAGGACATATTCTTCTATGTTTTGTTCGAGCAGTTCCGCCGGTTTGCCCTCCATAATTTTTTTGCCTTTGTGCATAATCAGGATATAGTCGCAAAGCTGGAATGCCTCTTCCATATAATGAGTTGTCAGGAGTACCGTAGTCTGCTGCTTTTGCAGTTGGCGGATTTTCTCCCAAATAAGATGACGCACCTGGGGATCCAGCCCGGTCGTTGGTTCGTCGAGAATCAGCAGCTTTGGGGAATTAAGAAGCGCCCTGGCTATTACCAGCCTTCTTTTCATCCCCCCGGATAGTTCCTTTATTTTGGATTTTGTCTTATCCGAGAGCTCGAAGAAATCC
>CAYVXS010000121.1:2582-7962 GCA_964454885.1 uncultured Pirellulales bacterium | reverse complement strand
GAAAAGATACCCGAAACACTCACTTCGGAACCGAACCTGTCTTCCGGCGAACAGGAAACAAGCGGCTTTTTGTTCGGTATTACATACAATCATCTGGTTTGGATAATTCGCTTTTCCAATGCCTTGCTTATCCTTGCCGCGACACTTTACTGCCTGACAATGCTCTTTTCTCTGAAAGTTTCCATGCTGGGCCGACTCGGCGGAATTAATCATATCACCAGGGCGTTCTTCCTGTCACTGCTCGCGCTGGTTTTGCTTCTGCCCTGGCAGAAAGTTTTTTCTCCGGTTATTACAGGAGCGATATTCACACCCGAAGAGATGGTGGAGCGGTTCTCGACCAGAACACCGGATTTATTTGACGGCGTCATTTACTATTTGAGGTTCTGTGGTTTTTGGCTGTTGATCGTATTACTGTTGCTCCTGGCTCAAATCCGGAGCTCTCGCTGGGCGGGTGCCATCTTACGCCGGCTTGAAATTATCTGATGGTGACATCATCGGCTATATAGGGACAATGATTATGTCGGAGCTTGAACGCATCGGGATTTCTCTTGATAACGAGCTGTTGGCCGAATTTGACGAGCTTATAGCCGGACAGGGTTATCAGAGCCGCTCCGAGGCGATACGCGACCTCGTACGTCGGCAAATAAGCCAGAAGCAGCTCGAAAATCCCGAGACCGAAGCGATTGGCGCCGTATTTCTGGTTTACGACCATCACGCGGCAAAAGTGGCCGAATCGCTGATTGAGCTGCAGCACAGTCATACTCATTCCGGGGACTTGCATATAATTTCCTCGCTGCATGTCCATCTGGACGAGCATGACTGTCTGGAGATAATCGTGCTTCGTGGGCGTGTAGGTGAAATTAATAAGGTGGCGGAAAATATATTGAGTATGAAGGGAGTTAAGCTCGGGCGCATCAATGTTGTGGCCGCGTAACTTCGAATTGACTTTTACCGGGCGAAGATTTATAATCCATACGAAGATGAAAAAAACAGACCGGGGCGATTAGCTCAGTTGGCTAGAGCGCACGGATCACACCCGTGAGGTCACAGGTTCGAATCCTGTATCGCCCATTAGTATTTGAAAACTGCTGAGCTTAGACATGCTGGAAAATATCTTGCACTCCTTCGGGGGCAAGTAGCAATGAAAACAATAACAGTAATAATCCTAATAGTGACACTACTCACACCGATATCGGCTTTTAGTCGGGAGAAAACGGTCCCGAGTTTAAGTCTCAATGCGGCTGTTCTTCAGGGGAATATTGATGCGGTAAGGCAGAATATTAATGCCGGTTCGGATCTGAATGAAAAAGACCAGTGGGGATCCACTCCCCTGATTATTGCGACAACGTTCGGCAAGACCGAAATCGCCAAAGCCTTGATCGAGAACGGGGCAGATATGACTATCGGAAACAATGAGGGTTCGGCCCCGCTTCACATCGCAGCTCTTCTTTGTCGCACCGAGATCGTCAAGGCTCTGCTGGATAAAGGTGTTGACAAATATATAAGGAACAACAGCGGGGCTACTGCGTTTGATATAGTTGTCGTACCTTTCGATGACGACAAAGAAATCTACGATAAACTTGGAGCGGGACTTAAGCCTCTGGGATTAGAATTGGATTACGAGCGGATTAAAAAGACCCGCCCCAAGATTGCAGAAATGCTGCGCCCGGGTGAGGAGCAATTAAGGGCCGTTAAATATGCTCCGCTGCCCGGTAACGACTGGGAAGTCTCAACGCCCGCCAAACAGGGGCTGGACCCAATGCTTGTGGCGGAGCTCTATCTTGATGCGAATGAACTGGAGACTATCTACGGATTGCTAGTTGTCAAAAACGGCTGTCTGATTGCCGAAGGATACTTCAATGAAGGTTCGGTAAAGCAGTTATCCAAAAGGGCATCAGTGACAAAAAGCTATACTTCGACCATGGTCGGGATTGCCTTGGCACAGGGACATCTTGAAAGTATTGATCAAAAGATGATTGATTTTTTCCCTGAATTTAAAGATCGAATTACCGATACGAGAAAAAAGCAGATCACAATCCGGCAAATGCTGCAGATGCGAGCCGGGTACCCCTGGGAAGAGACCGATATGAAATACTGGGACGCCGTCTGGACAGGCCAATATCTGCCCCTCATCGTAAAATTTCCTCTTACCCGCGATCCTGGAACTAAATTTCAATACAGCAATCTGACGTCCCATTTGTTGGGGGTTATCGTAGCGCGGGCATGTGATAAGGACCTGAAATCATTCGGCCAGGAATATTTATTCTCGCCTCTTGAAGTGAAGTTGGGTGATTGGAGTCAGGATGTGGACGGCTATTACATTGGCTGCGCTGACATCCAGTTTACAGCACGCGATATGGCTAAGTTCGGGCTGTTGTATCTCAACAAAGGTATTTACAAGGGCAAGCAAATCGTTCCGGCTGATTGGGTAGAAAAGTCACTGGAAAGCTACTCTGATGAAATCGATACCGCCGGTGTTAAATCCGGCAGAGCAGGTCGTTACCTGTATGACATCGGGTACGGCTATCAGTGGTGGTCCGCCTCGGCAGGGGGGCATCATATTAATTTCGCCTGGGGACATGGGGGGCAATTTATAATACTTCTGGAAGAGCTCGACATGATTATTGTCGTTACTGCGGATTCCTTCTGGGGCAAAGACCTTCACTGGCAGGCCTGGAAGCACGAGCAGGCTAATCTCAATCTTGTGGGCAAGTTCATAAAATCCTTACCGAATCTTTCCCATGCGGAGCAGATTAAATGAGCATTTGCACGGCCTTTTGCCAGCCTTCGTAAAAGGCGAGAATACTTTCAGTATTTGCGCCGGGAGAAAATTGCTTTTTGCCGAGATTGAAATTTGCTATCTGATCTATGTCCTTGAAGATGCCTCCTTCGAGGCCTGCCAAATAGGCGGCGCCGAGGGCGGAGACTTCTTCTATACCGATGTTGACTACGTTGGTTTGCAAAAGGTCGGCGAGAAACTGCATGATGAATTTGTTCGCCGTGATGCCTCCGTCAACGCGGAGCTCTTTCAATTTGATTTTGCTGTCCTGTTCCATGGCGGTGATTACATCCTTTATCTGGTAAGGAATCGATTCCAGGGCCGCACGGACTACGTGGTTTTTGTCGCAGCCGAACGTCAATCCGAGTATTGCCGCTCGGGCATCCATCTTCCAATGCGGAGCGCCTAATCCGCTAAAGGCCGGGACAAGATAAACGCCGTGGTTATCATCGACGGAAAGGGCCATTTGTTCGGTTAGCCTGCTCTCGGCAAAAAGTCCGAGCTGGTCACGCAGCCAGTTAATTGTCGCCCCGCATGTCACTATGATGCCTTCGAGGGCGTAATCGACCCTCTCCGGCACGCTCCAGCAAATGGTGGCCACCATGCCCTGGTTCGATTTGATTCTTTCCGGCCCGGTATTGAGCAGGATGGAAGAGCCGGTCCCCATTGTCGCTTTTGCCATGCCGGGCCAAAAGCAGCCTTCCCCGAAAGCGGCGGCGTGGGAATCTCCCACCATGGCGGAGATATTGATTTTATCAGGCAAAAGTCCCTCGAAATCTGTTTGGCCGTATGTGTATGATGACGATTGAACCTCGGGAAGATTGAGATTAGCCAGTTTGAATTTCTCCAACAGGCTACTGTCCCATTGAAGGTCATTAATATTGAAAAGCAGGGTGCGAGAAGCGTTTGTATGGTCGGTAAAATAACAATCACCTTTTGTAAGCTTGAATAAAAGCCACGTGTCGATGGTTCCGAAATACGCCTGTCCGGCATCGATTGCATTTTTTATCCGGGCATCATTTTCATAAAGCCATATTAATTTAGTGCCGGAAAAATAGGGGTCGATAATCAGGCCGGTACTGTCCCTGACCTTCTTTTCGATCTCGGTGCCTTTAAGACGGTTGCATATTTCCACGGATCTTTTGCACTGCCAGACTACGGCGTTGTAAAGAGGATTGCCCGAAGAATCCCAGAGGACAAATGTCTCTCTCTGATTCGAAACGCCGCAGCATGTTATATCTTTTACATTCCCGGAGGCTCTTTCGGTAAAATCCTTCAAGCAAGCTGCAAGAGAGCTTATAACATTTTGATAGATTTCGAGAGGGTTCTGTTCGACAAAACCCTGCCGGGGAAAATATGACTTCAACGGTACAGTTGCCTTGGCGACAATTTCGCCTCGTGAATTGAAAATTACTGTTTTCGTGCCGCTTGTCCCCTGGTCGATTGCCAGGATGAAACTGTCACTCATAACAATTGTCCCTTCGTCACAAATGAATGCTCATTTTATAGCTTAAGAAGTTTCCCTGCCGTCTCGGCCAACCCCTGTGCACTTATGCTGTAATGGTTGAATATTTCCACCTGACTGCCGGTAACCGTATATTCATCAGGCAGGCCGACAATCTTGAACGGTATGCTGAGGCCTGCTTCCATTAAAACAGAAGCGCACGCTTCACCGAGTCCACCTAAAACACGGTGCTCCTCAACTGTTACTATTGCCTTGGAATCGGATGCCGCCTGCAGAATCGCTTCGATATCCAGCGGTTTGACGGTGTGCATACTTATTACTCGGGCCGATTGTCCCTGCTTTTCGAGCAGCTTTGCCGCCATAAGGGCGTAATATACCGTCTCACCCGTGGCGATAAATGTGACATCCGAACCCTGCCGGATAGTAATCGATTTACCTATTTCGAATTTTGTCCGGGGATTATGCAGATGATACATCGGCCGTTTGCCGAATCGAATATAAACTGGGTGGGGCATTGTCGCCGTCGCCCTTATTGCCTGCTCGGTTTCGAAATTATCCGCCGGTACTATGATGACGATATTATTTATCGCTCGAAGCACTGCCAAATCGTGTGTGGAATGATGAGTAGAGCCTAATGCCCCGTAGCTCACACCCGCACTGATGCCGATTAGTTTGACCGGGTGATCGGAATAACAAACATCGTTCTTGATTTGTTCGAGTGCTCGAGCCGTCAAAAAACACGCCGGCGAAACGGCGTACACAATCTTACCGGTCGAGGCAAGACCTGCGGATATCCCGACAAGATTCTGTTCGGCAATTCCCACCTCGACAATCTGGTCTGGATAAGCGGCTGCAAAAGGGGCGAGCTTTCCCGAACCTCGCGAGTCACTTGTTACGACAAGGACGTTCCTGTCGTTCTTAGCGAGTGACATCAAAGTCTCGGAGAAAACCTCCAGATTCGCTTTGCCTGATTCTGTTCCCGGCTCGAATTTCATGATTTTAATTCCGCCAAAAGCTTATCCAATTCTTCCTGTGCCTGCTGGTATTGCCGGTCTGTCGGGACGTGATGGTGCCATGTGTGGTCGTTTTCTATAAAACTCACTCCCTTGCCTTTGATTGTATTTGCAACAATACAT
>CAYVXS010000121.1:0-2572 GCA_964454885.1 uncultured Pirellulales bacterium | reverse complement strand
TTTGCAATAATCATGTTCGGCTTGTTTTTCTCGAAAGGTATCTTTTGCAGGACGTCCGTCAGGGCAGAGACATCGTGGCCGTCAACGATCTCAACGTGCCAGCCAAAAGCCCGGAATTTTTCCGTCAGCGGTTCGATGCCACAGACATCTTCCGTTGGTCCCGTTATCTGAAGATTATTCCTGTCAACAATCGCCGTCAGGTTGTCCAGACCGTAATGGGCCGCAATCATAAAAGACTCCCAGTTCGAGCCTTCTACCAGCTCACCGTCGCCGAGAAGGACATAGACCTTATAATCCGCCTTGTCTTTTTTAGCCGAAAGCGCCACACCGGTACCGAATGCCAGGCCGTGACCAAGGGCACCTGAATTATGTTCGATGCCGCGTACTTTCCGAGTCGGGTGACCTACGTAATGCGAGCGATACTTACAGAGAGTCTCAAGCTCCGATTCGGGGAAAAATCCTTTGTCCGCCAGCACCACATACAGGGCCTCCACCGAATGCCCCTTGCTCTGGATGTACCGGTCGTGCCCGGGATCGTTAAAATTCTCAGGCGTGACATTTATAATTCGATTATACAAAACGTTTAAAATATCGACACAGGACAGGCTCCCGCCTGTATGACCGGCGTTAGCTTTCTTGATATATTCAAGCAGCTTTTTCCGGTAGTGAATCGATTTTATCTTAAGTTCATCGTCTGTCACGATATCCTCTGTTCTATAGCTAAAAGACAATCACTCGTTTTAGGCTGTGCCGTCTATTGTTCCTGTGACTCGTGCCGGTAAATATCCCATTTCAGATATTTAGCCACGGCTTCATATAACGCGTCCGCACAATGAGTCCGGGTCATCGCCACATGATGCTCGAATCCATTCTGACACATGTAGGCCAAAAGTTTCCGGAGCTTCGGGACTTTGCATACGGCGATACCCCCGTCCATATCGATGGGATCGTCGGTAAATTCACCTTCTCCGAGGTATGACTTGATTTTACCTCTGGTATCGTCGGTGGAAATCCTGAAAAAAGTCATATTCCCGGGAGCAACATGTCCCTTGATGGCCCCGAAGCACTTTTCCCTGCCGATTGTCTCGCCTAAAATATCAAGCTCGGATATCTCGATATCGCTTCCCATAAAGCTCTTCGGATAGTTGCTGCAATGGGTGCAAACGCATTTATTTCTTTCTTTGCCGTAATTATTGTTCCAGTCCAGAAAACCGGGAATTTCCCCGGAGGCGAGCAAAAGTGAATACATCGAAACCGCACCGGCGACATCCACCTCGCAGGCACTCGGCATGAAATTTTCACCCATCAAGCTCATCGACAAACAGGTTGCGCAACCGTAATTGTCCTGAATTGAGGTCCAGCACTGCACTGCGCTGGCGTTCAATTCGTTCCGGGCCATCCACTCGTCGATAACTGCCGAGAGCTTCGCCTGTTTGAGGATACTTTCCTGCTTGATACGATTGGGGATATTACCATACTCTTTTATCCGGGAGAGTTTCTCCGTGACATTCGATGTCTTATCGTCAAGCTTCTGCGCCTTCGAGATTATTTCCGACAGGTCCACCGTCACGACGGTAATTCCGGAATTCTGCAGGATTTTTTCGCTGAATCGAACCGTCTGAAAAGCCGCCGGCCTGGTGCCGATGGCACCGACTCTGGCGTTTCGCAAACCTTTCACAACCCTGCACACACGGGCGAAATATTCGATGTCCCATGAGAATAAATCGCCGTCGATATCGCATGTGTGCTCGGAAGTGTCGGTAAACGGAATGCCGTATTGATAGAGATTGTTGCATACCGATAATTTCCCGCAGAAGGCGTCACGCCTGCCGTGCACATCGACCGCATCCAGCCTGTCGTTGCAGGCCTGCACCAGCACGGGGACATTTAATTTAGACAAAGACAGAGTCTGCACTACCCCCAGCTCGTCGCCGAAGTTTGGCAGGACAACTATAATCCCGTCGATTTCATTCTGCTTCTGTCTGAACAGCTCGGCGCACTTTTGCGCATCGGCTAGTGTCTCGATGGCCCCGTGCGAGGTGGCGTCCTCCGGAAGAATCACGTATGAATAGCCTGATGATTCGACCTTTTTCAGAAGGTCTTTCCGGCCCTGTTGCGCCAGCCTGGGATTAAAAAAGCCCCTTGTCCCGACAATCAAACCGAACGTTAATTTCTTCTTCATCATATTCATAGTTGTAGTTCCCAATTTATTTTTATTACTGCTGTTCGATATTAATACTCGATTTCAGCTACCACAACCTCTATAAGCCTTTTATGAGCTAATCTTGTCCATGTAAAAAAATCTTTGGAATTTTAATCCATGCTATTCTATCATCTAAAATTCCCGAATGCAAATAACATCGCTGTCGTATGCCGACTGAGCAAAAATCACTTTTCATGCCAAATGTACCGGGTACTTTATTTCTAATAAAACAGGGCAAGCCGAAGAAGTTTTTATTTGTTATAAGGCGGGTAATCTTGTACACTATATGGAGTAATTTAATAATGATTATTTAACGCGACCTCCTGCTTATATTGCCGATGTTTTCTTATTGAAGGTATTGGATTTCAG
>CAYVXS010000120.1:0-7964 GCA_964454885.1 uncultured Pirellulales bacterium | reverse complement strand
CGATCCAGATCTGGTAATAGTGGAAACCTTCGTCCTGAGGTTTCGATTCGCCGCCTTTCCAGACACCATCGGCGCCCTTGGTCAGGGGGTATCTTACAGCTCCTATATCGAGCTCGACCTTCTGGGCCTGAGGCGCAGAGATGCTGGTACGGACCCGGCCGTCAGAGGTGACCTGGGGATACTGCCTTCCAGACTGATTGAGGGATGAGGGTTTCCAATCGTTCGCATCCGCAGGCTGACTCGTCTGCGCCAGACACAGCGAACCCGAAAAAGTTAGCAACAATACTAATGCGATCAGGTTGCGTTTCATAGCATTCTCCTTTGGTATTTTGGTATCTTGTTCAGTCTTTTTTAGTCTTTGAACAGCAATGGGGCAATTTCACGCAGGCTACGGCGCCAGGACAGGAACTCGTGGGCCGTATCCGGGGAGACGTAGAAGACACAATTGATACCGGCTTGTTTTAATGCCTCGGCGTTTGCCTTGGGGTCGCCTCCAAAACCACGACGACCACCGCGGTTGCCACCGAGTTCGCGACTGCCGTAGCTAACGAATGCCAGCTTAACCTTTTCCTTGAAACCGGGTGTGTTGTTGACATCTTCCATGGAGAAAGTCCCGCCACTGAACAGGCCGATGTGCGAGAACTTATCGAGATTATTCAGGGTAATCGTCTTGGTCTCCATTCCACCCATGGATAGTCCCGCCATGCCGCGATGGGGCTGATCGGAAAGCGTACGGAAATTGGCATCGACGTAGGGAATCAGCTCGTCAACGAGGACCGTCTGGAATGGTTTGATATCGAAATTTCTGAGTCCGCCGCCGATCCGGACGTTGTTGGTCATACCGTAGGTCATCACGATTAGGAAGGGCCTGATCTTACCTTCGGCGATCAGATTGTCCATGATCAGATTGGCGCGACCCTGGTTGCTCCATGCGTACTCGTTCTCGCCCCAGCCGTGCTGCAGGTACAGCACCGGATAGCGTTTGGTCAGGTCCTTGTCGTACTCGGGAGGTGTGTACACAAAGGCACGGCGCGAGGTGTTGGTGCTCTTCGAGGGGAAGAGAATCTGCTGCACCCGGCCGTGTGGAACGTCCTTGAGGGCGTAGAAGTCCTGGTCATGAGCTGGGATTTCGATACCGCTTTCCCAGCGAGTAGAACCGTAGAAGTTCAAGGTGCCGGGATCATTAAACGTCCCCCCATCGATAGTGAGATGGTAATAGTGGAATCCTTCATCCAATGGCTGCGATATGCCGACCCAGTAGCCGTCTTCGTCTTTGGTTAGCTTGGTTCTGCCTATGTTCACGCTAACGCTTTGGGCCTGAGGCGCATGGATTCTAAATCGAGCGCGGCGTTCCGAGTCGACCTGCGGGTACTCCTGGCCGAACTGATTCAGGCTCGAGGATTTCCAATCATTCGCTTCCGCAGGCTGATTCTCCTGCGCCAGAGACAGCGAACACAACAAAACCAGCAATAACACGGTTGTAGTCAGATTGCGTTTCATAATTTTTGTCCTTTCTCCTTGTTTTAATCCTTGAATAAAAACGGGGCAAACTCACGCAAGTGCCGACACCACATCAACCACTCGTGCGCAGTGCCCGGTGATGCGTAATATACACTCTTTATACCGACCTTGGCAAGAACTTCGTGCAGGTTCCAGATGCTCGGATTGCTCCGGTGTTCCCCGCCACCGGCGCCGAGGAAAAATACCCTGACCTTCTCGTTGAAAGTGTTTAGGTCCTCATAGGTGCGGCACCTCGCCTGCCGTGCCCAACAAGCCTGACTCAAGAGAACCAGAACCATTACACATACCATAAGGTCTCGTCTCATGATGATTCTGCCTTTCTCAATAGACTGTTGGTACCCGGCTGATACTGCCTTTTTTATCAGAATGATATGCTCCTCAAACCGACCTGCCATTCACGAAAGTTCTAACTTCCCGGTCGCCACCTCTGACTCGGCGAGAACACCATCTTTTTGTATAATACCGCTCAAAAGTGTTAAAAGTGAAATGAAAAACAGGAAACAGGCAAGATTTTTCATCTCACCGGCGGTGGAGTGTACGGGTATAATTCGCAAAACGGTCACCTGTCGGCTTAAAAAACACACATGTGCAATTATTATCCGAGCACAATCAACTTAACCGAACCTCTGGCAGATTTAACAAAAACCACAACAATACAACTAAAATCCACGGTTATTACATAAACTATTTATACCACATCAACTGTTCTATATTATATTTTTCGATAACAGAACTTTTGGAGATAAATATGTTAAAAGGGGCTTATACCGAACGAATCGATATAAGCCCCAAATCTATAGAGATAATCCTCTTCTCTCTAAATGACGATGTAAATCCAATAATCAATTCCTCATTTACTATAGTGAGGGCAGGTTTAGACGAATATCATCAATAAAAACCATGCCTGAACCGCCGGTTGCGCCGGTTCTTTCGAAGCCGATACTAAAAACAGTAACATTGCTCAAATTCGTATTCAACGAAGCAAGATCAATTGTTATTTCCTGCCAGGCTTCCTGTGTTAAATCAGGATTAATTGTTACCTTGACATTATTGATCTTAACGTACATCTGCTCGGTAGTCGGATTCGCCGAATCACCATAAATCCACATCGATAGTGTCACGGCGCCGCCGATAGTCCAATCCCGTCCAATCGACAAATCATTTGCGCTGACCGTTACTTCCGAGTAGCTTGCCGTGCTATCATCGAAGAATAAAGACGCCGATTGCTTACCGCCGTGGACGATTTCGGTTTCAACGAAGTGTTCACCACTGGCAAAATCAGGCTCAGCGTAACCTATAGTCGAACCATTGACATTAGGATTGGCACATCCATCTTCCCATATCATATAAATCCTTTTGCTGCCCGGCTGGTCCGGATTGATGTCATTGTAGGACTCGAAATCATCCACAATAAGATATGGCAGCACCGTAAAGATCCAGACTCTGCCCTTTCTTACCGTCGCATCGGTATTGATCTCATCAATACGCCAGTAATAAACCTGGTCGGGCTCCACACCTTCAGGCGGCATGTAACTGTTGGCATCCTGCCGGTTTTGATATATGCCTGTGGCATCGGACGCATCCGCGGCATCTACAGCAGCTTCGTCGGTGCCGAAATACACATCATGCTGTACGGCCTCATCTCCGGGTGTCCAGCTAAGAGGCAATGCATTTTTTAAATCTGTTATCTCTCCATTGGGTGGAATTGGATTCCAGGCTCGCAGTGGATCAATTCGCATTACGTTCTTAATCTCGTCCTGCATTAGTGCCTTGTCATAGATGCGAAAATCATCCAACAGACCAGTAAAGTATGCTTCAAGGCCGTATATCTGACGACCAAGCGTGTTGCTTGTGACGTTGCTGAGGTCTGTCGGCAGGGTTCCCGTTGCACCCTCTGCAACAACCTCATCGTCAAGGTAAAGCAGCATATATCGGCTTGCACCATCTATCACAACGGCTACATGATGCCATCCGATTGTAAGTGTTTCAGGTGCTTCTAATATATCCGTCTCAGTACCCGGGTACGGGTTAGTGAAATCCGTTACAATAGCAAAAGTCAGGGGTCCTTCCATGTCAGAGCGCGGTGTCAGGGCCATATAATCAGTGAATCCCTCTGGGTTGAAAAAGGCGAATATGCGCTGCCAGGGACCACCGGCGTTGGGGAAATTGACCCACGTTGAGATTGTGCAACTGTTCAGAGTAGTGACAAGTGAGTCAATCGGCAAATCTACATAGTTATTTACGCCGTCGAACTCGAGCGCGCCGCCATCAAAACCGTACACCCAGACCGGACCGCCGTAGATAGTGCCATGTCTATTATAGCCGGACCAGTCCACGGCCCGGGTACCCGAGCCCGCATCAAGCCTCCACCAACCGACGAGGCTGGGATCGCTGATAGGTATATTCGGTATGGTTGAGAAGCTCCAGATATCACCCACATGCGTGTTCGTACCATCATACTCATCGACACGCCAGTAATAAGTCGTGTTATAATCCAATGTCTCCGGTTCGTATGTGGTTTTTGTTTGAGCCGTCGATCTCCGCAGTAGATTATTCGGATCGGTACCTAAGTACACATCATGCGTCTGTGCTCCTAAACCCGCGTTCCAGGCAAGAACGATATCAAGGTCAAGGTATTTGGCTTCGTTCATCGGCGAAGGTATATAAGCCGTCAAGGGTTGAACCATGAAACTCCAGACCTCACCCGGCCAGATAGTATCCCCATCGACCTCATCAACTCGCCAATAATAGGTTTGTCCGTATTCCAGGGGGTCGGCTGGGACGTACGTGCTTTCACTCTGACCCAGGCTGACCTGTACATTTGGATGATTATCAGCGGTTGCCGCACTTACGTCATCCATCGTTGTTCCCAGATAGACATTATGGGTTACAGCGTTGCTTCCGGGATTCCAGCTAAGGGTAGGATCAGAACCCACAGAGCCGCCATCAGCCGGATTCGGTTGCCAGGCACTGGTGGGTGTCATTATAACTTGTATCTCGGATTGCGATAATGCCTCGTCATAAATCCGAAAATCGTCAACCTTGCCCGTAAACCAGTTGCGTCCGATAGTGCTACAACCGTTGTCGCCTGCTATATTTAAGGGCATATTGGTCTGGTCATACGGCAGAGGGGCCCCATCGGCGCTGTCCGCTTCCTGACCATCTATATACAGTCTCAATGTGGTACCATCATACGTGGCAGCAACATGCATCCAGGTTTCAGATACGAATGGAGCTGCGACATAGCTGGCAACAGCGGCCCCATTTCCTGAGCGGACACCGAAGACCAGATTGTCCTCCATCTTTCGGGGACCACCGAGATTACCGGCATCAGGCTCACCTTCCGTCACACCCAGATACCAGTTCGCCCATGCAACACAGCCCCGGCCACTGAATAAAATGAGTCCGCCGGAGGGGTTCACGATATTCACCCAGACCGACACCGTATATTGTCCGGTACCGCGCAGTTGCAGTTCCGGGCTATTCGGGATAGTCACAAGGTCCTCATTGCCGTCAAATTCAAGGGCGCCTTCGCTCGGGCCGAGAATCCACGTGGGATCCCCCTGCAGAGTGCCGTTATTGCCACCGACGACATCATTCAGCGTGGTTCCTGAGCCTTCATCGAAAGGCCAGTAGGCGATCAAACCGGCTGAAGCTGAGCCTGTCACCCAAAGCACCAAGGCACACAACATCAGATAAATCATTTTCTTACACATAAAAAGCCTCCTTATAAAAAACTAATTTATTTCATTAATACCGGCGATTGTAACTGCTTTCGGTAATGCATTCTTTTTCTGTAATCTGGGTCCGGAATATTTTTATTATTGCAATCGTCCATATTACTTCTGCAAAGTTGTCCTGATTAATATTAACAATATCCAATATTCCAGAACCTCAAAAAGATAAAGAATAGAATTAAGGATATATATCGATATGATGGTTTATACACAACCTCCAACCTTCTTGTAACACCATGGCCAACGGCGTCTAAATGCCAATAAAATCCAACCAAACAGAGGATATACCCTCGAATACGGTATTCATCGGCGGAATAGAAACGTACAAATTCATCATCACCGGTGTTCCACCATTGCCCATTCATTTATCTGCCTCACGCGATGAATACATTTTATACAAATATTCCAATAAATGCATATAAAATCGGAAAAAATATGAGTTTTTTGAAAAATTACACGTTCTTCGGAGTAATCCGGTATCCAAAACGGGAAGAATCCTAAGAGAAGCTAACGGAAACCGCTTAAGTACGCTTAAAAAGCTTTGATTCAAACAAGCCTACATCCAAAGACTTTTTCCAACTGTCCGAGATTTTCAATAAATCTATATAATTAATTTAAGGATTCAGCATAGAAAATTCATACCGTACGTATGTTAAATTGTTGATGCGGATTGCGAGTAAGGTCTTTTCATTTTTTTTGCATTTTTCATATCTCACTTCGCTGTTTCTACCGGTAAAATAGATGACAGCAACGAAAATAGTATGGATTTGATATGGATCAGGATAAGCGTACCTTGGATTTCCTGAAGCTCTTTATACGACATCAGCAGGAAATATATGCCTATATTCTTACTTTAGTGCCCCATGTGCACGATGCGGACGACCTGTTCCAGAGTGGAATGATCGTGATGTGGCAGAAGTTTGACCAGTTCCGGCTTGGGACGAACTTCGCTGCCTGGGGAGTCCAAATCATGCGCTTTAAGATTCTGGATTACCGCCGAAATCTGGCCCGAAATAAGCAAGTCTTTATGGAGGAGTCGTTGTTTGAGGCACTAATGGACTACATGCCCACTATTCAGGACGATACGACCGCACGCATAGAAGCCCTGCGAAAATGTATGACCCTGTTGGACGATCGAGCCAGGCGTATAATCAAAATGCGCTACGAGCGCAGCATCCCGGTGGAGAAGATCGCCTCATACCTGAAATTATCGCGCCGTCACATTTATCATATTCTCGGCCAAATAAACAACGTACTGCTGAGATGCATGCGAAGGACATTGAAAGAAGGAGGTAATTCGGCATGAGTAGTCCTCCTTTCCCGGAAATGGATGAGCTCTTGCAGCGTCTGCTGGACGATCAGATTCAGCCTGAAGAGATGGAGCGTCTTCAGAAAGCGATGCGTGAGGATCCCCGAGTGCTGGATTACTATGTTGACAGCATGTTGGTATGTGCTGTGGTCCGGCGCTCCAGTCAGGTGACCGGTGAATTGTCTGAGTCTGATTTGGTCCAGGCGCTCTCGGGCGGCACAAATCAGGGTGGTTCCAGACGCATTGTGCGATACCTCTATTCGATTGCAGCGGTCCTGATATTTGGTATTGTGATACTCACGTTTCTGAGCTTCTTCCTGAATAAGCCTCAAGGCCCCACCATCGGCAGACTTCTGGGCACTTATGAAGCCCAATGGCAAGGATCTCGTCCGCGTCCGGGTGAACCACTTTACGCAGGTCGTTATAACCTGCGTGAAGGCGTGGCAAAGATGGAACTGGACCAGGGAACGAGTCTCCTGCTTGAAGCGCCCTGCCAGATTAAATTGACAAGCGTTGGTGAAGTGAGCCTGAAAAACGGCAGAATTGTCGTAGTTTCTTCTCAGGTAAAGGATTTTCGAGTGCGAACACTTACGGCCCTGATCACGGACCTGGGTACGGAATTTGGGGTAATTGCACATTCCGATGGAAGCACTGAGGCCCATGTTTTGAAAGGCCGTATCAGTGTAGCTCTCGATCCGAACATATCGGCACGGCCGACGTCGCTGGTTGTCAATGAAGGGCAGGCTACGGTAGTTGACGCAACCGGACAGACTATAAAAGGCGGGCTGGCTGCTCGGGCGGATATTTTTCTCGATCAATTGCCACTATCAGACCATTATGCCAGTGAGTCGAAACGTCTGAACCTGGCAGATATCGTCGGCGGAGGCAACGGCCGTGGTTCAGGCACGCTGAATCGAGGCATCGACCTGGGGACAGGCGACGCATTCAATTGTCCCGCTACTGATATTCGGAAAGCCCGACAAAGCGAGTTCCGGCCAACGCCGCAGTTCCGCGGTATTGACGGTGTATTCGTTCCCAATGGGGCCACTGGCCCGGTCATAATCAGCTCTACCGGACAGACCTTTTCCGAATGTCCCCGGACAGTGGGAAGTTACTACGGGGGCCCGGCCGACAGCGGCAAGTTCTATGACCTGCTAAGCCGACAAATCCACACAGCCAGGCTCAATGGCCTTAGTTATGGCACGTCCAGACATCAGGCTCTTAACCTCCATCCTAACGCAGGCATCACTTTCGATTTGGACCGGATTAGGCAGGACAACCCTGATATCAATATTGACCGATTTACCGCCGTCTGCGGCATTCCGAAGGATCTGCCACAAACCCGATTTAGCTCCGCCGATGTTTGGGTTCTTATGGATGGCGTTGTTTGTCTTCAC
>CAYVXS010000119.1:1327-8019 GCA_964454885.1 uncultured Pirellulales bacterium | reverse complement strand
TGTCATAATGTTCTCAGAATATACATAAAGACATATTAACTCAATTTAAGAAATATACTCTTTTCAGACGAGATTTTCAACAAATAGGATGAAGGCACTTAAATTGCCACGTGGATTCGTTTCTGAAAATAAATTAGCCGCATTGGGTGTACCGAAAACAGCACGTAAGGTGGTCGTTGACCATGCCGACCGATTGCATAAAGGCATAACAGATTGTCGAGCCGACGAACTTGAAGCCGCGTTTCTTGAGGGCCTTGCTCATGGCATCCGATTCATCTGACGTGGCTGGAATATCCGAAAGCTTCTTCCATTTGTTTCGGATGGGATTGCCACCGACAAACTGCCAGATATAAGCATCGAAAGAACCGAATTCTGTTTGTATATCGAGAACGGCACGTGCGTTATTAATAGTGGATTCTATTTTTAACCGGTTGCGGATGATACCGGGATTGTTCAAAAGCGAGGTAATTTTTCGTTTATTGTAGCGGGCGATTTTAGTCGGTACGAAATTATCGAAGGCTTTGCGGAAATTCTGCCGTTTATTCAGGACGGCCTGCCAGCTCAAACCGGCCTGGAAAACATCGAGCGTAAGCAACTCGAACAGCTTCCGGTCGTCGTGGAGCGGCACTCCCCATTCGGTATCGTGATATTTTCGCATTAGCTCGTTGTTCGTAGGCCAATCGCAGCTTTTTTGCATAACGTTAAATCCTGTATTATTTAACTTGTACCTTCAGTAAAGGGGGTTCTATATCCTCGGGAAAATCGCGGAAGAAATCCTTCGTTATCAGGAATTCGCCTCTGGATTTGGGTGTAATTATCCATCTTCTATGGATATAATAGCTTTTTTCACCGTCTTTGATACTTGTTTGACTTCCTAAGACTCCAAATTCAACTAAGGCAAGCTCTGGATTCGGTAACAACGAAATATTAATGTTCTTGTCTTCGTTCGACCATGTTTCCATTACTAATTCAAAGCTTTCCCCCAGATATATTTCGTTACAATCAACTCGAAAGATTGTACTGTAGCCTCCGTCCCACTCAGGAAGAACCTTGAGTATCAATGAATTTGATTCAAGATATTCTCCATTGAACGACAGCGAGTAAGGCCCAAGAATTAAATCGCCTCCCTTTTTGGTCTGAAAAGAGAATTGACATACAAACTCCGGCTCTTTTTGGTAAATAGGTTCCACATCATTCATATCTCTTATTATGTCAGCAATAGCCTGGCCGATTATCTTCAACTTGATAGTAACTGTCTGTCCCACACGCGGAGAGCGCATATTGGAAGTTAATTCCAGGCTCAAACCATTTTCTTCTTCACTTTTCTCCGCATAAAAAGCCGTGCTGAACACAACTAATAAAAATAAGGTTATTACTCGCTTCATAATTCATTCCTCACCCAAAATTGTGATTTATATTTTTTTAATACACATGAGATACTCGATATGGTTTATTTAGCTTTAAATCTCCACGGCATATTGTCCCGTTCTTTGTAAGCATTTTCATCCTTTGGCGGCTGATGTTCTCCACTCAGGCCAAAACCTGCACTTGCCTGTAAATTGGTAATACGCTGATTAGCAGGCAGAGAAATTTCATATAAAAACTGGACGTATCCGACAAATGGAATCGATTTACTAAAAAACTGCGGCTCTTCACTCAGAATCCACTGAACTAACGCCTCTTCATCGCTCACCCAGGGGACATCCATTTTTTGATATTTTTCCATATACGAAAGATACTCTTTACGCTCTCTTTGTGGAACATTCACAAAAGCCGTAAATTTTCTCCGGTTCGGACTTTTATTCTGAGGCACAGGATAATTCATTGCCTGCCACATTGACCAGTTTTTATTATCGGGACTGTATCTAACGAACATATTCCCGATGTGAGGTGTATATGTTTGGCCGTTCGGTAATGTCACCGGTTTAATTTCAGGTCTTAATTCAACCGTAATATTAGCTGATTGAGCGGGCCGCCATGACAAGCCGATCGCTAAGGGAACAGTTTGAATCCACATATCACGGGATGCGTTATCCTGTCCATCCCAGCCCAGACCTTTATCCGTAATGTTAATTTTATCAGATTCAGACCAAGTGGATTTAGCTCTTGCATCATTAATATCCGTGAAATTTATTTTCAGCTCCTGCATACCGAGAATTGATGCATCAGCGAAATTACCAAACATTACAAAGGTCGATAAAAATAAGATAATCTTTTTCATTTATTACTCCCCGGATGGATTATTTAATTTCGATGGTTTTTCATCAAACAACTACTTTTACTCCTTTAAAGATTGCTCATCAGGTAAATGTTAACTGTGTCTGTAATTCTGTTTTCAATTTCCATCGAGTGATGATTCTGTCGATGAGCCAAAATATAAGTAGAATAGGGCTCCATATAAAAAAGATAATTGTCGCATAAACACCGCCCAAAAAGACTAATCCGGCATTCCTTCCACCATCTGCATGATAATACTCGATAAGCTCCTGTGGGGGATTTTCATATTGGGCGATAGCTTTTTCCAAAAGAACATCCTCATATCTAACATACCGGCAGCAGGATATCCACCCGACAGCGACAGAAATACCTAATAACAGCACACTCAGGACAAAACATATTCCCGCGGTCCATGTGAAATATTTGGATTCCAGACATTTTTTCTGAAGTAGATAAAAACAGACAAAAATAAAAGGCGGATTTAATATAAACAGGTAAAAGTAAGGATTCTGCAGAACAAGGCCCCAAAAATCAAATGCTTCAGCTAACATTAACATTTTACACCCTTCCAAGTAAGATTATTTTTCAGCAATGCTGTAAAACTTCGAAGAATAAATAATATCAATCATCGTTTTTATTTGTCATACTCAACCTGGCCCCGTTTTCCGTTTCCAAGTTAAATTTTTGTATCTGTATTTCATATTCATCTATATCTATTATATATTCCTTTGAGTAGCATTGCTTTGTGCCGTCTTTTCCTGTAACGACTCGCTTCAACTTAATATTCAGTGAGCCGTCCGCCTGTGTTTCGAAACGCATGTTTTCACAACTGTCCCAGTACTCATCCGATACATCTAATCCCATCTCACAGGAAAATTCGACAAGTTCTTCCTTCGAATCCGGCCATCTGTCATTATTTTCATAAAATATTCTTAAAGGTTCGAAAAGCATTTCCGCATCAATCGCTATCTCTGAAAAGATGAGTTCCAAGATAGCCTCGCCCATTCCTTCCACAATAACTTTGCCAAGAGCTTCACCGACAGCTTCGCCATACCAGCGACAGGATGTTGAAGCAATTGTAATTAAGAATAAGCATAGTATCAGGAGATTTCTTTTAATCACGAGATATTCCATTCATAGAACAAGATTCTCGTATAAAATCAGCAATCCCTTAATTATAAGGGCATAAATCTTTGATGCGCTCGCTCGTTTGTATGGAATATACGCTTTTCGGGTGGAATTATCAAGAAAAAAAGACCATTCAGGTTCTTAGTTTTTCATTTATAAAAACAGCAGAATACAAGTCTCACTCAAGGCCGAGCCGGTAACAGATTAATTTGTTCTTTCTCATTGCCGGTGATACGACCATGTCTTTATCCGGGATATAATCGAAATCCGCGATATTAATTTCTGCATCCCTTGTGTTGATTAATTCCGTAACCTGCCCCGATAGTTTTACAAAGTACAGGTTCCCCATAAAATCGGACACCAGGTAGCCGTCGCGGCACTTTTTTATCCCGTCAAGAATTCCCTCGCCGAGATTGGCAATTTTAGTGACCTTCTTATCAGATATATTTACCGCCTTTAGACAATGGTCACTATTGACAGCAACCAACAATTTGCCGTCGTCAAACAAAATCCCGTTCGGCCGGGAAATCTCTTCACTGTCCATCCATTTCTCAACGTTCCTGCCTGTTATTTTGTATATCACGTTAGTGTCGCTCTCCGATACGTATATGCCGCCGTTCGAATCGACTGTAATATCGTTGAGAAAATTCGAAGTCTTGATATAAAACTTGTCGGATACTTTGTCCGCTTGTAAATCGTACACAACAATCCCGAATCTATCGACGATGTAAAGCCTGTCATTATTGATACATATTCCAGTCGGTTTGGTAAGATTTTTGATCCAGTCGAGTTTTATTATTTCACCTTTGAGATTTGCCTTCGATATGAATTGCTCTCCGTACGGCGATCCGTTTCTCAGAGTACCGTTACAATTGGATATATATAAAAATCCTCTTGTACCGTCATAGGCGACCGATTCGGGCGCATTATATATAGCACTCGTTTCCCATAGCTTAACAGGTTCGGCCTTCGCTACTGACAATCCGGCCAGTACAAAAACACAAATCGATATTCGCTTGAAGTTTCTCATAACCTCATTTACCTCCACAATCACCATTATTTATTGAGTCTATATAGTTTACTATATTAGCTACCGCAGTTATTTGAAATTTAAGATTTATTGCGTCCGTTCGAATTCCTTTTGTCCCGCAGCAAACTGTTCGGTCATTTCCTTCTCGATTCTTTCCTGCAGTCGACTCGTCATAAACGAACCGTGATCGCCGGGATGAATCTCCACATACCCGCCGTAATCGGTCGTATTGAGAAAATCATTCAGGTACTCCACCGCGTTTTTAAGATAGAAGGTGTCCCATGCACCGGCGATAACGTGGATTTTTCCCTTGAGCTTTGGTTTGAGACTCGGCCAGTTCTCTTGAAGTATGAGCCGGATATCGTAGCGCTTCCAATATTCGGCCACTTCCAGGTCAATGGTCCCGGTCAACTTGTCCATAATCGGCCTTGGTTTACCGTTCGCTCCACGCGGGCTGAATACGGCATTGAACGAATCGAGCTGATAGCCGGGACCGACGACGTACTCCCACCTGTTTAACTGCAAAAATGTCAGCATAACCTTACCGTTGTCCCGCGCCAGCGGCCGAGGATAACCTTCGCGTGTCCAGTGGCCATTGCGGTCCTCGTAGATATTCACGGTCTGGAAAGCGCGGAAGTCAACTGGATCAGGAGCAGTGCTCCAGCAGCCGCCGAAAAAATCGGGATAAGTCACTTGTAGCCAAAGCGAAGACCAGCCGCCGGAGGAATGGCCGGTGACAAAGCGGCCGTATGCGTTCGGGATTGCCCGAAAGCGTCTCTCTATTTCGGGTATCAATTCCTGAATCAGGGCTTGACCACATGGGCCGTTATTCGCCGAATCGGCGAAAACCGAATGCCCCAATGGAACTTGAGGATCAAGATATACCCGGATGAATTGCAGGGAACTTTCTTTATGCTGTCCCCATGCGGAGCAGTGATCCCCACCGAAACCCGGAATGCTGTATAATGTCGGAAAATACCGTTCAGTTAATTTATTATATTCATCCGGCAGAATAACACCGGCTCGGAGCTTGAATTCCCGCCCATGAAAATCGCTCATTAGCTTACTGTGTATCTCGACGAGTTTAACACGATCCGTATCTTGGGGTGTTGTCCAGCCAGGAAAAACATATTCCGTCACTAATTCTATTGTGTCAATCGTCGATCTGGGAAAATCGCACTTGACCACTTTGCTGTGAAGATTTCCAGGTCCCGAATAGAATCCCGGGCGTGTGTTGTCCAGATCAATCAACGCCTGGGCATAATATGTTCCCTGCTCCAACTGATCAATCGGCCCGGGAAAAGCCAATGCATCAGGGGAGCTGAATTTATCACTGGAGAAAACCACTTCTTCTGCCGGTTTAAGATTTGTCACATCGATCGCGTAAACCGGCTGCAGGTCGAAATAATTGATGTAAGCACGAGGTTGAATGCCCTCAACGCGAGAAAGAAATAAAATAACGCGCCCCGTGACAGGCTCCGGATTAACTTCTGCGGGGAAAGTAACGACGAAACGAACTTGTCTCTGACTTACTTTTTCCTGCCCGGCACCTGTCGGTGTCTCTGTTGTCCGACTCAAGCAGTCCACAACGAACAGTGACATTAAAAGCCCTAAACACAGCAAGCAGATTCCGGTAGTCCTATAGTGCATTGATCGATACTGTGTCACGGTATATTTAATACATTTCTCCGCCATATCCTTGTTCCTGCCTCTTTATGTTCCGTTATCCGCAAGTCGAGTAGAAATTGATACTTTTAAAGTTAAAATCCTCAAGACCTGTATATTCTACTGGTTGTGTTTACAACATTATCATAGACGGATATTATTCATTTTTTTAGATCGTGAATCCAGTATTTTTTTAATAGTTGCCTGCACTTCAGGAGTTCTGGAGGATATTTGGGTTTCGCTTGCCTTTTTGAATCTGAAGTCGCATGTCTTGCATCCATCAGCAATTGTCTGCGTTCTTATCAAGCCCCACTCCAGGGCATTACTCAAAGGGATATCCGACATACAAACGTAAGGGGCAAATTCTTCCGCTCCCTGGGCTTTCATGAAGTTATAATTTCCGCACGAGAGGTAATCCACACCCCAATCAAACTTATCGCCATCACCAGTAAGATATTTTATTTCAAAATCGCCGAACTTTAACTTTTCGTTTCTTTCTGCGCGTCTTTTCACCCTTCTCATTAGAAAATTGGAATACATTAATTTTTTAAGGAACCAGCGTTTTATTTTGGAAAACTTTTCCATCCGTCGTCTTATTGCCTCATGACATATCTCCCATGTCTGGCTTAGTGCTTTGCCATGTTTTTTCATT
>CAYVXS010000119.1:0-1317 GCA_964454885.1 uncultured Pirellulales bacterium | reverse complement strand
TACAGCCAATTCCTGAGCAGTAATAAGGAGGAACAAGTTAAGAGCGCGCGCCCTCAGGTCTTCAATATGCGGTATTTCCGGAATCAGTTCTTCATAGGCCTGTCGCGTTTCTCTATATAGTATATCTGCAAATTCATCTCCATAATACTGAAGGAGATAGTCTTGCATAAGATCTGCTGTTTTATCGAAATCTTTCAAGAGCTTCAATTTTTTAGATGTATAGTAGTTCACTTTCTTAATCTTAAATTATAAGCACACCCTTGTACATCACTGTATTTTCAGATTACGCCCTGGACTTTCCACCGGAGACGTTGATGATGGTGCCGTGGATATAGCTGCTGCGTTCGGAGGCTAAAAAACAGACGGTATCGGCAATCTCGCTGAGTTTACAGCTTCTTCCCAACGGGATGGAAATGTTCTTGTACTTTTCACGGAATTGCTCGACCGTGATTCCTCTGGTATAGGCAACTGCGCGTTCGTATTCTTCCGAGCGAAGAGCGGTCGCTTCGACAATTCCGGGGGCGATACCAACGACACGGATATGATGTTTGCCGAGCTCCTTAGCCCACGAACGTGTCATCGAATAAATGGCGGCTTTAGTAGAGGCATAAACGCTTTGGCCCTCCGAGCCTTCCAGACCGGATTCGGACGTCATATTGACAATTACTCCGCCTTTGCCTGATTGAATCATCACACGTGCAGCCGCCTGGGCGCACAAAAAGTACCCTTTCTGATTGATGGCTATCATCCTGTCTAAAATCTGCTCGGTGATCTCCTCCTTGTCCTCAGGATCAACCAGCAACCTCGGTATAAGGATACCGGCGTTATTTACCAGGATGTCAATCTTACCGAAAGCATTGATCGCTGCCTTTATCATTATTTCGACATTCATTTTATTTGTCACGTCAGTAGCTGTGGCAATATGATTTCCGTCGAACTTTTTTTTGAGATCGGCGGCGGTCTTGGAGGCGCTTTCCAAATCAATATCGGCCACGACCGTATTAACTCCGACCTCGGCCAATCCCTCGCACACAGCCCTGCCGATTCCACATGCCCCGCCGGTCACAACGGCGATTTTTCCTTCCAGGTTAAGCCAGCTCATATGCTCATTCTCCTGCTTAACTTCGATTCATAAAAACTTAAACACTTATCATAGCTTTGACCACACCGTCACGATAGTCCCCGACCATTTCAAAAGCGGCCGGTGTCTCCTCGAATTTAAACCGGTGCGTTATCATAAAATCCACACTGATTTTGCCGGAAGTAATTAAATCAATCGCCGGCTGTGTGCAGCCGTTTTGCCGCCTGACATTTATC
>CAYVXS010000118.1:0-8120 GCA_964454885.1 uncultured Pirellulales bacterium | reverse complement strand
TTTCAGGATCTATCTTGAATTCAAGGACGAATTTCGTTGCCTTAACCGCAGGATCGAAATCAGCGGTGATACAGTTATCTGTCGATGTTATTGCTGATATTGTAAAGGGCTTATCGTCGAGGCTGTTGATTGTGACTTTTTCGCAACCGGCGTTTTCTTCATTAAGAAAAAGTTTTAATCCCTCCGGTTTGCAGGCGATTTTGGGTACGATTTCGGCTTTAACGGTCAGTTTGGCGTTCGGATTTGAGTTGTCATTGCTTTTAACAAATACATCTCCTTTAAATGAGCCGATCTCACGGGTAGCGTTATATATGACTTTTAATGTCCCGCTTTCACCGACGGCGTATTCGTGCTTGTCAAGTCTGGTGGCAACGCCGCAGCACTGTTCGACTTTGGCGATTTTCAGGGTACCCTCCCCTACATTTGTAATTTTGATTTCGGTGTTAGGTTTTGTCTCCGGACCGATTTTACCGAAGTCTATAACTGTCTTGTCGAATTTAATTCTCGGACCGGGTTTATTGGGATCGACTACAATTGCTTCGACGGCCCCTTTCGGGACGGAAACACTTTCTCTCTCGACTTTCGCTTCTTCCCGGCAGCCGCTGTTTAGTAGTAGTATAAAAACAATGATTATAAAATGTAAAATAGAGTATTTGAGTTTCATTATTCAAGTTTCCAAGGAGTCCATAGAATATGAAGTCTTGTCTGTTATCTCATAAACCTTCATTTCGCTTCGGGATTGGTTTTTTTACTTCTTAGATAGTACCCGTTACAGATTATCGATTTTTTCTCGCCCCCTTTTATATTGATATCGAACACATCCGTAAATCTCAATTGTTCCTTCTATTCCGGAGGCGTTATCTCGATTTCGAACTGATAGCCGTTATTAACCTTATTTTGACCGATAACTTTGATTGTATTGTTTTTCGATGAAGTTGATTCGATTTCGAAATCTTCTTTGTAGTTGTTAAGAATAAGTATTTTTCGTAGTACTGTTTTGTTTGGCTCGGCGTTAAATACGATTAGCATTTGAGGAGTAATCGTGTATTTCGGTACCACATCATAGCGAACGTTGACAATTTTGCTCTCGGGGTGCGTCAGGTTAATATCGATGTTTCCTTTGGTATTCTTTTCGAGGGCTTCCATATCCACTTTAAGATCGAGAACAAATTCCTTTGCCTTGATCTTCGGGTCGAATTCTGCGGTTATACAATTGCCGGTCGATCTGATTCCTGTTATCGAAAAAGGCTTCTCGTCCAGGCTTGTAACGGTAAGCTTACCGCATCCGGCGTTTTTTTCATCGAAGAAAAGTTTCAGCCTGTCCGGTTTACAGGCGATTTTGGCAACGACCTCGGCTTTGATGGTCAGCCTTACACCCTCATTAAATTTATCGTTACTGTGTACGACTAATTGTCTCATCTGGGGACCTGTTATGACCGGTGCATTATACGTAACTTTCAGTGTGCCGCTTTCACCCGGAGCGTATTCGTCTTTTTCCAGTTTAGTGACAACGCCACAGCATTGTCCGACTTTTGTGATTTTCAATACTTCCTGGCCCGTGTTTGTGAATTTGAATTCACCGTTCGATTTCGTTCCCGGTCCTACTTTGCCGAAGTCGAGGGTTACCTTTTCGAATTTCATTTTCGGTGACGACTGGTTGGGATCATACGCAACATTTGCCAGTTCCTTGTCCCCGGCTGGGGCGGGCTTGAGCTGTTCCTCAACTTTAGCTTGTTCCCGGCAGCCGCTGTTGAGCATTATTAAAGCCAGTACGGTCAGAAGCAAAATTGCATTGTTTCGTTTCATATTCCCATCTCCACATTAGAATATGCCATAGTTCTAAGTTGTTAAAAAGACTTATTTTAACACAAAAAAAGGGGCTAATCAATAATATTTAGCCGGAGTTTTTTAGGTTGTAAAAGACTGTTTCACAGTCGTATATCGACCTTAAAGGGCGGTAATACCAGTTCATTTTCCCTTTCTTTGTCCTTATTTTCGGCTATTTGTATGCTCTGAGACTATTGATTACGTTTTTTTATCTACTCTGGTTCGACTTTACAGCCGATATCTTTACTATTATTATGGTAGTTATTGATACGCCAATAAGACTCTTGACGGGAAATATTATATGACCGAAAAAGGTCAAGGACAGGATATCGAGCGAAAAAAAGTAAAAGAATTTCACCCCGAAATTTCGGTTGTGATACCGCTGTTGAATGAGCAGGATAATATAGGTCCTCTTCATCAGCAAATAACCGAGGCTTTGGCCGGTAAATATAAGTATGAAATAATATTCATCGACGACGGCAGCAGTGATGGCAGTCTGGACGTTTTGAGACGGTTACAAAAGGAAGACGCCGGTGTCAGAATTATTTCCTTGAGGAAGAACTTCGGCCAGACCGCTGCATTAAGTGCGGGCTTTGCTCATGCGCGAGGCAAGATAATTGTTGCTATCGATGCCGACCTACAAAACGACCCCGCCGATATACCGAAGATGGTCGAAAAGCTCGAAGAAGGTTGTGACGTCGTAAGCGGATGGAGAAAAAAAAGATATGACAATGCCCTGACAAGACTGATGCCTTCGAAAATCGCTAACTGGCTGATTTCAACCATCACAGGCGTCAAACTGCATGATTACGGCTGCACACTAAAAGCATACCGCAGGGAGATTCTGGACGAGATAAAGTTGTACGGCGAGATGCACCGGTTTATCCCGGCCCTTGCAAGCTGGAGTGGGGCCACTATTGCGGAGATAGTCGTCAACCACAGGCCAAGAACGGCCGGTACTACGAAATACGGGCTGGACCGGACGTGGAAAGTCATACTGGACCTTATTACAGTCAAGTTTCTGCTGAGTTTTTCGACCAAGCCGATACAATTGTTCGGCGGCTGGGGATTGATTTCATTTTTATTGGGTTGTATTTCCGGTATCGCGGTTATTCTTATGAAGGTTATCAAGAAAACGGATATGACCGGCAATCCCTTGTTATATTTAACAATTCTGTTTATAGTGATAAGTGCGCAGTTCATTCTTATGGGATTGATAGCCGAGCTTTTAGTCAGGACCTACCATGAATCGCAGAACCGCCCGACCTACGTTATCCGGGAAAAACTTGAGCCATCCGAAAGAGCGGGAGATAATACATGAGTAAAGTTCCTCACAAAGACAGACATTCTGCGGGGAGCCGGCGAAGAGGAATCGTAGATAAATATCATAAACCACACACCGAAAAACCTGTATCACCGCTCGAGCGAAAAAATTATAACCATATTATTGCATATATTGTTATAGCAGTTCTTGCGGCGATTCCTTTTTCTTTAGGGAAATATTTCGAGTTCAATTCTCCCGATGCTTTCGATGGCGGAGCTTATGTATATTCGGCCGAACATATCATCAAAGGCGCCGAAATAGGCGTGGAGGAAAAACCTTCCTGCCGTCTGGGGACGCTTGTCTTGAACATACTCGGCGTCTGGCTCTTAGGATTTAATGACACCGGCCCGGAAATAATTCAGATGTTGCTCCAGTTGGCTGCTTTGGTGTTGATGTTTGTTGCAATGAAAAAACTGTTCGGGACACTTTCGGCCGGTGTGGGTGTTTTTATTGCATCAGTGTATCTTTCCGCTCCTTTCATCGCCAAATACGGCAATGTCAAAGAGCAATATATGATTGCCTTTATGGTAATGGGAATAAGTTGTTTTGTAATGCGGCAGTTGGGCGGGAAATGGTGGTGGGCGGCTCTGGCGGGGGGATTCGTCAGTTGGGCTCCGCTATTCAAAGAGACAGGCACCACAGCTATAGGAGCGATTGGTTTGTTCGTAATTGTCCAGCCGATATTCAAACACAGAACGTGGAAACAGACAGGGGCCGATATCCTGTTGTTGTTCGCCGGGGCAATAGCGGCAATTGCGCCGTTCTATATCTGGATATTGGGATGGGACGTTAAGCTGGCTTTGCCGTATATTTTTGTATGGGAGGCTTTATTTCCGTCGGAGACCGGTTTTAGCTCACTTGGAGGTTCGTATCTTACCGGTGCCCGGCAGCTTCGTCCGTTTTCCGAGCAATGGCCGATTGTAGTGCGATATTACTGGTTGTTGATTTTGCCGATTTCCCTGGCACTCGGTTCGATTATCGTAAGGATTGTTCGATTAATTTTAAACTGGGTATCGAAAGAAAAAGCTTCTGCGAGTCCGTACGACCGTTTTGTCCTTTTGTTTGCTGCTTGGTGGCTGCTCGATATGGCTTTTGTCTGGATAAGTCCCCGTTCATACGAACAATATTATCTGCCTTTGAACGCTTCGGCGGCAATGTTAGGAGGGTATGTAGTCGCGGTATACTCTCATCTATTCAACAGAGGTTTCTTCAAAAGAATTGAAGGAATCGTTATACTTATTTTTGTTGGAATCATAGGTATGCTATTGATGTTGGTTATGTCATGGCAAGTATTTTTCGGGATAAAAAGAAGTCCTTACTCAGGGATTGTTTATACAAATCAGAGGGGAGTTCCAGAGAAGCGAAACGGCTATTTGCAAAAGTTCGATGAAATTTCCCAGCTTCGACGGCAAAATATCAGGTATCCATGGGAAGAAGTTGGCGAATATATCCGGGATAATTCCGATCCAAATGATAAGATTTTTGTATGGGGCTGGTATCCGGGGATATACGTAGCCGCCCAGCGTCTGGCGCCGACGTCCTGGCCGTTTACGAGTGAAATGCATACAAAAACGCCGGAGAGATTTGCTAATGACATCAAAGGTTTATTAGCGGATTTGGAAGCGGACAAGCCGAAGTACATAGTTGACAGCAGGAAACGTCACTTCCCCGGCAACAGGCCGCCTCTGGAATTGTGGCCCTTTACGGGGAACGGCTTGTTACCCAACGACGAAAGAATGATTACTCAATTTGAAGCCGAATATGCGAAAATGCTCCGTGACAGATTTGGTGACGAAGAAGCGGGGCGGTTCGAAGCGATGAAGCCGTTCCGGGATTTTGTTATGAAGAATTACGACGTTGTCCAGGCGTTCGGCCCGCATATTTTGTTTAAGCTTAAAGATTCGGTGGCAAAAAAGGAATCGGTGCAACCCTCCGGCAATTAAAAGTCTGAAAAGTTGGCTTTATCCGTTGCAGTATATTTTAAGATTACTCGAAAGTGCCCAAACGTTTCAAAATAACGAAAGAGCAATTCAAATCTGTTCGGGATACCGCCCGTTGGGAACGGTTTATCCGTGAATTTGAAATAGACCGGATATTGGGGGATTTCCGCGAGGGACATTTTGACAAGGCGCTGGAATTGGGCTGCGGCAGCGGCCAAGCAAGCAAGCATCTTGCCTTTTACTGCAAAAAGCTTACTGCAATGGAATATAATGAAAACCTGCTGACCGAACAAAACGACGATAAAGTGACTTTTATAACGGGTGATGCACAGGACCTTTCCAGGTTCGGTGACGGTGAAATGAATTTGATTTTTTCCAGCAGTGTGATCGAACATCTACCTGAACCGGACAAATGTCTCGCCGAATGCGGCAGAGTTATAAATCGTGACGGATTAATCGTTCATACGGTTCCCAATCGTACATGGAAAATATTTAATCTGCTGTTGTATTATCCGTTCGGTATAAAAACTGTATTCAGCAGGATTTTTTCAAAAAACAAATCCCAGTGGGCAGGCGGACCACGAGCGGGAAGTACCGAGCTTGACAGCAATCTCAGGCCGGTCGGTAACAAGCTTTCCCTGAAAAACTTGTTACCGAAAACGCACGGAATTTCCCGGAGCCATTTGATCGAATTCAAAAGGTGGGGACAAAAGCAGTGGGTCGAAATATTTAAGAGAAATAATCTGGAAGTTATCGAGATAGTACGACTGCCTTTTTACTTCGGATGGGGATATAATTTCCGGTTGCTTTTAAGATTTGGAAATTTTCTGGGCCTGTCCTCGTGCACGGCGTATGTTCTTAAGAAAGCGGCAAAGTGATGGCTATTCGCATATTGATGCTAAACTTCGAATTTCCGCCAATCGGCGGCGGGGCCGCAAATGCGCATTATTATTTGCTGAAAGAATTCGCCGATAGTGAAGATTTGACGATAGATGTTTTAACTTCTGCGCCGGAGCCGGGCTTTATTGAGGAAGTCTTTTCTGAAAATATAAATATTTATAAGGTCGGTCTGCATAAAAAAAATCTGCATTATTGGCGGAAGATTGAAGTAATCGAGTGGTTGTTAAAATCTGGATTTTATTACCGCAGGATGTTACGCCGGGACAAATATGATTTAGTACACGCATTTTTTGGTTTTCCCACCGGCTGGCTCTGTTATAAAACTGCGGACAAATTGCCCTATATAATTTCATTGCGTGGTTCCGATGTCCCCGGGTACAACGTCCGTCTCGGTCTGGATTATAAGTTGACCGCGGGGTTGTTCCGAAAGATATGGTCGTCCGCCGCAGCAGTGGTAGCCAATAGCAGCGGCCTGCGAAATCTTGCTTTGGAGTTTATGCCGTCTTTGGATATCGCAATAATCCCGAATGGTATCGACACCAAAAAGTTTTACCCTGCCGAAGTGCAACATCCCGGAAAGCCGATGAAATTACTTACGGTCAGCCGGCTTATCGAAAGGAAAAGAATCGATCTGCTCATTAAGGCGGTCTCTATGGCAACGGGTATGGGTCTTGATGTCTGTCTGAACATTGCGGGTGAAGGTAATCTCGGCGGAGAGCTTCGTAAGTTATCGCAGGAATTGAACGTATCGGAGAGAATATTTTTTTTAGGGAGGATTCCTTCCGAGAAAATGTCGCGGGTTTATCGGGAACATGATGTGTTTGTAATGAGCAGCGCGCATGAGGGCATGAGTAACGCAATGCTTGAGGCGATGGCTTCGGGCCTGCCGATTATTACCACCCAATGCGAAGGCGTTGAAGAATTAATAACCGATAATGGAATAGTAACAGAGCGGGCGGATGCCGAATCGTTCGCAGAGGCCTTGAAAACATTGGCGCAGAATGATGAATCTTATAAAAAAATGTGCACCACCTCGAGGACACAGGCGGAAAAATTAAGCTGGAATACTGTCGCTCGGCAGTATCTCGACTGTTACAATATCATGCTTGGTAAAACTTCTCTGAGGAAATAACTATGAACTGGAGAAAACCTGTTATCTATGCTTTGCTGTATGCCGGCGGCAGTAGAATTCCCCAGTGCTTAGAGACTATTAAGCAGCTTGAATTTGCCTCTCGCGAGAAGATAGAAGAAATGACAAACGAGAAATTAGAGAAGCTTCTTCTTCATGCATATAATAATGTCCCTTACTATCGTGGGCTTTTGCCGGAATGCGATGTTGTTAAAGATGGTAAAGTCATACTCGAAAATTTTCCCCGAATCCCTGTTCTGACAAAAGAAATAATCAGGGCTCAGGGCGAGAATCTTTATTCGAGCGACTATAAGAGCAGAAAGCCTTATGATAATACATCCGGCGGCAGCACGGGTGAGCCGGTCAGATTCATACAGGACAAAGAATACGACGGCTGGAACATCGCGACTAAGTTGTATTTCAATGCGGTTCTCGGAAAAGACCTGGGTCAGCCCGAGATTAAATTCTGGGGCTCCGACAGGGACATTCTCGCCGGTAATCTGACCGTTAAAGACAGGCTGATTAACGTGCTTTATAACAGGAAGTTTTTTAATTCCTACCGGTTGGGCGAAAAGGAGATCAGAGAGCTTATCGACCTCAATAACAAATTCATGCCGAGAGCTTATTGGGCTTATATGGAGTCCGCACTGGAATTATCGAATTATCTCTCGCGTCACGAGCTTTATTTCCATCCGCCTGAAATTGTAGTATCTACAATCGGCCCGCTGACGAACGAGGTTAAAGAGAAAATCGAATCGAATATGAACTGCAAAGTTTATAACCAGTACGGTTCGAGGGAGGTCGGTGTCGTATCATGCCAGTGTAAAAAACAAAGGTCGATGCACACTTTTCCCTGGTGGAATTATGTCGAGATACTGGATGAGCGGGGAGAGGCGGTTCAAAACCAGGAAGGCAGAGTCATAGTCACTACGTTACATAATTATTCCATGCCTTTGATACGTTATGATATAGGCGATGTGGCCGTCGCCGGCGGATGGGG
>CAYVXS010000117.1:0-8189 GCA_964454885.1 uncultured Pirellulales bacterium | reverse complement strand
TTTTAGCATCATGGCTGGTTGCTGCCAGACCAACGTAATAAGGTGCCTGTAGCGACATCGTTCTCAGACTGAACTGTTCCCAATTAACACCGTCCGGTGAACGGTATGCTCTAAGAAGACCGCCCGAAGAACGCTGTATTTTCAACCAGTAAGGCGGCATGGCATTTGGATCCATATCTTCGTCTCCTCTTACCGTGACAGCTCCGGTAGAGGAGCGATTTTGGAACCGCAATCCCTTTTCCGGGTCGGGCGTGAGCAACAGGGTTGTATTTTTTGCACCAGGATCGAGTGAGTCACGAATCATAATACCGGCTTTTGTGTCTTTATTGGAATTGACCGGATCCAGCGATTCGACCTTGGCGACAATCGTAACGGTTTGATTCGTGGCAACTTCCTTGTAGGCAAAGTGGAACTCGTCGGCCGTATCCCAGATGTCGGTGCCTGAAGCGACCAAGGTATAGGTACCGTTCGCTCCTTCCACAAATTTGCCGACGTTTTCGGCATAACCTTTGTACCACAGCGATAAGGATTGAGGATCATTTTCGGTCCAATTCTGTACGCTGTCAAATTGGCGTTTTGTTTCAGAGTAGTACAGGGTTCCAGTTTTTTGAAGTGCGGTCCCTTCATTCACTGTTCCATCATTGTCGTAATACAATGGCATAGATTGAGAACCGGTATGAACAACCGATTCTTCAATATAAGGAGGATCGAAATATCCGACAGTCATGCCAGTATTGTTCACAAAATAATCCGACCATACTTCATATATAATATTATTGGCATCATAGCTTTCAAAATTATCAACTGTTAAAAAGTTGCGTATCGTGAAGCTCCAGACGTCGCCTTTATAAACTGTAGTGTCCGGTGGAGCATTTATTTCATCGACTCGCCAGTAGTATGTTTGGCCGTATTCTAGGGTGTCAAGCTCGTAGCTCGTCTCAGTCTGGTTTTCACTTTGAAGCACGCCTCGCGTGTCGGTCGGGCTGGCTTCGTTAACATCGTTGAAATCCATCCCGAAATAAACATTGTGCGTATCGGCGTAAGCTCCCTTTCTCCAGCTCAGGTCCGCATCAATTAGTACCTCTTTTTGTCCGTTGGCCGGATTCGGGCTGTAAGCTTGGGGTTGGACTCTGATACCAAGCGCAAAGTTAATCGCCGCTTCCAGAAGCAGATAGGCATTATCGTTCCATCCAAGGTATGATATTTCGTCAAAACCTATACAAACTCTGATATCGGCGGCTGTTCTGGGGCTGCCGTCGGCAGGAGGTTGGGCCAGTTGAGCTCCCTTTTCATAACAGAAAATAACAGGATATGTTACACCGTCGGATAAAGTGGCTTGAGCGATAACAGTGGCCTCGCTGCCTGGGATAACAGTAGAAAAGCGTGCGGTGCCACGGGGGGTTTCAATATCGTTGAGAACCGTGACGGTTCCGGTGAATCCTGCGGCAAGAGGGTGCCCGGGTGCAATAATCTCTATATCTGTTGAAGCGACATCAATTTGTTCATCAACTCCTGTAGTGAGTGTAGCCAGACCCATCTCGTCATAAGCCCAGGCTTCCGTAATGACCATAGGGGTTTCAACCTCAGTGATTTCGAGCCTGATTCTTCCCGAACTGACCGACTCGGATATGAAAACGACATCTGCCGCAGCGGCCGCAGCCTCGGTTGTTGGTTCGTCTTCATCATCGTCAAAATACGTCACCGTGTGTCCAAGGCCTTCCAAATAGGCTTTGATCGCGTCATCTCCCTGCTGCATTAATTCCTGTGTCTCGTCCAATGCCGCGATGAATAAAATATTCGCTGCTTTGACTCCATTAACGAAAAAACAAAGAACCAACAGCAGGAACAATACAAATTTAACAGATTTGTTCTCCAACATAATTCTTTCCTCCAAAATAAGGGATTTCCTGTTCCCCCAAATTAAAAAGTCGTTAAAATTACTTTTGGAATGAAACTCAACAATTTTCTGCACATATATTACACTTCTGCAAGACGTAAAAGCTAATCATACTCTGTTTAGAAATTAAAAAATAAGGATTTTTCTAATGGAAACCGAATCTCGCTCACCTTTGTGATAAAAATTATCAGTGATACGACCATTAATCATCTTGGCTGCAAACAATTCGGTTTTTATATAAGAATATTTTTTTACGACCTGGTATCACCTCCATTTAATGAAAACCTGCTGCTATCGGTTAATTCTGAAATAAAAGATGCCGACACAGTTGTTTACTCCTCTCGTTAGTTTTTTCAATTTTATGTGGGGTTGTATTTCTGAGATTCTTGGCTTTATGCCTCGCTCTATACTTCTTTCAGAGATTTTTGTGCAAAATCCAAGAGGGTCCACCTGCCAGGAAACCGAAATCACAGACCTCACAGCTATTTTATACCACATTTCCAGCCGATATTTCAAGGGAAAAATATTTTTCGACGAATATCTTGGTTGTAATAAGGCCGGGCTTTTTTTTATATGGATATGATATTCATGGATTGAATCTGATTGACTGTTTCTTGTTTTGATGCTACTTTATGCCGTTTGTAATTATTGAAGGGCTAAAATATGGAACTTTCCTGGACTATGAAGTTACGAATTGCTGCCGTAGCTGCCGTAGGGGTAGTTTTCGTTGGTATTTTGGCCTGGCCGTGGGATACTCCCCCGGACCCGTTTGGGGCCTTACTTGTTAAAACTATTGGTACCAGCGGTGCAGTGACTTTGCTGGTAATGGCATTTCTCGCAGGATTGATAGCCTATTTTGTAGCCTGGCCTTACGGCCGTCAAATCGGTATCTTAGCGGTTCCTTTCGGATTGGCAGTTTGGGCCGTGCGTGCAGGTAGTGTAGCTGCTTTGGTGCAGCTTAACCCGACCTTTGAGCAACGTCAGATGCTTTTTGAAACACTGCGATGGGAACCATTTTTCTGGCTTTTGGTAGTTGGCGTTGGTTTTGGCGGTGTTACATTAGGGCAGAAAATCCGCCAGGGTTACAAGTTTGAAGAAACACAAGAAAAAGATAAGTTGAGTTCATATATATATTTAAATACAGTTATCGCTCTTTTTGGATCGGTGCTGGTAGCACGATTCTGTTTGAAGATTTTTGCTCAGGATGTAATTTTGTCCGATAACATATTCAGTTCGGCCGCAGCTCAACCGGCTGTAGGGCAGATTGTTTTTGCGGTCTTAGTTTCATTTGGCCTTGTAGCTTTCATTATCAAAAAATATCTCAATGTCAGCTATATCTTACCGATTATAAGCAGTTCATTAGTAACTGTATATTCAACAATGAGTTACATTAAACCAAATGTTTTGGAACATTATGTTGAAAGCTGGCCCGCAGTCTTTTTCCCCGATGTTACGATTTCCCTGTTGCCCATTCAGATCGTGACTTTTGGCACAATCGGCTCAATAGCAGGTTATTGGATGGCTGTCCGTTATTTATACTGGCGTAAACATGAAATGTTATAGCCGAAACGGTGTGCTTCATAAAATATGAAATAACTTTTTTCATGCCTTTTTTAATTGTAACTTTTGATATTTTAAGCGCTTATAGTTATAAAGTCTTATAATCAAATCTTGTCGGCCAAACAAAAATAAAAATCGTTGTTTTCGACCTCGTAATTAGCCGAAATATAGTTTGTATTAATTTTGGCAGGATGCCATTTTAAAAGATGCAGTTTTGAAAAAGGGAATATTTCATAATAAAGGACGAACAGTTAGCCGGGGTTTTTCGTAATAGTTAAAAAAGTAAAGCCAGTCGGCAAAAGGAGTTAGCGATGTTGGTTCTAAGCAGACAAAGAGATGAATCAATAATGATCGGCGATGATGTTGAAATTATCATTGTCGATGTAAGAGGTGATAAAGTACGTCTGGGTATTACGGCACCTAAAAATATACCGGTTCATCGAAGAGAAATTTACGACGCAATCCAGCGTGAAAAAGGCCAGAATAAGGAATCTAAAGAACCTCAGGATAAGAAATCTGAATCTGAGCCTAAAAAAGAATCCGAAAAGTCGGAGTAAATACAGCGAAGCCGTACAGAAAATTTTCGTCGATTCAACCTTTAATCCATAACTATACTCATTTCTTATTTCCCTTGTTTTTTTTCATTAATCCACTGATTTTTAGAGCTGATCATTGAAGGCTGTTGTACGCTCTATAATCGGTTACATCTTGACAGTAATTCAATAAAAGGATAACAATGCCCGCAGTCGGCCGGACTGATATGCATTTATTGCAGGGAGTGCTTGGCATCAGTATTTTAATCGAAACTTTCGTGCAATTTCTATAAAATTATTAGATACTGATATTGTCTTTATATACATTTTAGGATCGAGTAGTCGAAGGATTCGAATATGGCCGTCCTGAAAAAACAACTTGGTTTGGCCGACGTTTTCTCAATTGCTGCCGGTGCGATGATAAGTTCGGGACTTTTTATTTTGCCGGCAATCGCTTTCTCAAAAGCTGGTTCTGCTGTGATATTGTCATATCTGATAGCTTCATTTCTGATACTTCCAAGCGCATTGAGCAAAGCCGAATTAGCCACAGCGATGCCGATGGCGGGCGGGACATATTTTTTTGTTGAAAGAAGTTTCGGTTCGCTGTTCGGTTTGTTCAGCGGCTTTGCCAACTGGTTCTCCCTGGCTTTGAAAAGTGCCTTCGCGATTGTCGGTATGGCGGTGATTATCGAGGTTGTTCTGCAGATGACGTTTGCGACAGGACTAAACCAGTGGCACCTGAAAGCTATAAGTGTAATATGTTGTCTTTTTTTTATGGCTTTGAATATTGTAAGTGTAAAACACACCAGTAAAATTCAAGTTCTGCTGGTAGGAGTATTGCTGGCGATTCTTTTTCTTTTTATCGTTGCCGGTTCTAATTATGTCAAGCCCTTCCGGTTCTCGAATTTTTTAAGCAAAGGCTGGCTCGAAGTACTTTCAACCGCTGGTCTTGTTTTTATTAGTTATGGAGGACTAACAAAAGTCGCCAGTGTAGCCGAGGAAGTGAAGAATCCCGGCAGGAATCTGGCCCTGGGAATGATACTTGCCTGGTTTATTGTCTCTTTGTTTTACATCGGTGTAGTAACAATCACAGTAGGTGTTGTGGACGGTCAGGAATTAGCGGAAAGTTATGTCCCTGTATCGCTGGCTGCGGGGAAATTCATGGGCTTACCCGGCTTTGCCCTACTGGGTATTGCCGCAATAGCTGCATTTGTCACTACCGCCAACGGCGGCATTCTTGCTGCGTCACGATCGCCGATGGCGATGAGCAGGGACAGGCTGCTGCCACCGGTTTTGGCCCAGGTAAATTCCAGATTTGCAACTCCACATCTGAGTATCCTGTTGACCGGCGGCTTCATGATTGCTGCGATCATTTTTCTCGATATCGAATCGCTGGTTAAAACGGCTTCGACCCTGATGATAATACTTTTTGTTCTCGACAATTTCAGTGTAATTATCATGCGGGAAAGCCGGATACAAAGTTATCGTCCCCAGTTTAAATCACCTTTGTATCCGTATATCCACATTGCTGCAATTATTGTTTATAGCTTTCTAATTATAGACATGGGAAAAATCCCGCTGCTGATTACCGCAGGTTTTTTGGTTGTTAGTATTCTTTGGTATTATATCTATGCATCTAAGCGTGTCAGCCGGGCATCGGCAGCGATGCATATTGTCGAACGCGTCACTGCAAAGGACCTCAAAACCGTAACTCTTGAGAATGAGCTGCGGGATATTTTGCTCCAGCGGGACGATATTATTGAGGACAGATTCGACCGTCTCATCAAAGGATGTGAAATCCTTGACGTTGAAGGCAGAAGAACGGCGGAAGAAGCATTCCGTACGGTTTCCGGGATTCTGGCAAAGAGGCTGGACGTTAACGAATATGTCCTTTTTGAAAAATTTCTGCATCGCGAGGCCGAGGGAGGCACTGTTGTCCAGCCCGGCTTTGCTATTCCGCATATTGTGGTCGATGGTGACAGGAAATTCGATATATTACTCGTCCGGGCCCGGGACGGGATTCGTTTTTCAGGCACTTCGGACCCGGTCCGCATAATGTTTGTTTTGGCCGGCAGCAGGGATGAAAGAAACTATCATCTGCGCGCGCTAATGGCCATTGCTCAGATAGCTCAGGAAAAACAATTCGAAGATCGCTGGTTAGCGGCAAGAGACATCGAAGCGATACGGAACTTAATTTTGCTGTCAACGCGAAAAAGAGAAACTAAAGCATAATAAAAGCATAGACAAAGATTCTTAGGATGAAAGTTGCAAGTTTTAATGTCAATTCCCTGCGTGCCCGGCTGCCGATAGTGCTCCGGTGGCTCGGTGAGCATCAGCCGGATATATTATGCGTCCAGGAAACCAAAGTCCAGGATGCCGATTTTCCTGCCGGTGCGTTCGAGGAAAGCGGGTATGAATTCGTATTCAAGGGCCAGAAAAGTTACAACGGCGTGGCGATTTTCAGCAAAGATAAAATCGAAAACATACAATTCGGTTTCGACGAAGAGCCTAAAGATGAGTCTCGTTTGATAAAAGCCCGGATAAATGGAATAACAATCGTCAACACTTATGTCCCCCAGGGGTATTTGCCTGATACTCAAAAGTTCGATTATAAGTTGAGCTGGTTCGGACGGCTGCATGATTTTTTCGAGCGAAATTTCGAACCGGCCGAGCCGATAATATGGGTAGGGGACTTGAACGTCGCCCCCGAGCCGATTGACGTCTATGACCCCGTGACTTTATTAGGACATGTGTGTTTTCATCCGGAAGTTCATAAAGCTTTGAAAAAAGTAATGAGCTGGGGATTTGTGGATGTTTTCAGAATACACTGCAAAGAGCCGGGCCAATATACCTTCTGGGATTACCGAATGAGAAATGCCTTCAAAACCAATCGGGGCTGGCGTTTGGACCATATTATGGCTACACAACCTTTAGCGGAAAAAAGTACAGCCTGTTATGTTGATAAAAATCCCCGTCTTGCGGAGCGTCCGAGTGACCATACCCCTATTGTCGCCGAGTTTAGGAAAGCATAATAACAGACAGTCGTATTCTCGAATCAATAGTCTCTCTTTAGTATCCGGATTGTTCGGTGGTTATGACACGTTTATTGAGCACTATTCGTCCCGGCCGGGTGAGCCGCCAATGTTCGTGCCGGCACGCCAGGAATCCTTATCGCCCCAATCGACAGGGTCGGTATTGAACGGATCGATTATGACAAGAGAAAATCCCTGGCCGTCGGTGCCGTCGTACCAGCCGTCTTTGTAACTGAAATTCAGAATGGTCTGTCCTATGGCGTCTTCCAGTTGGATTCTTTCACCGCCGTTGGCTAATCGGCCGGAGTATTGTCCGGCTATATTTATTTGAGTGCCGTATCGGGCCTCGAAGGCAGATTTGTTCTGAACGACCACAATATATTCGCCGGGAGCAAGCTCGACGTTCGGGAATGTAAAATCGATGCCGTTTGTGAATTTGACAAGGTTAAGGTTTATTTTTTCGGTTCCGATATTGGTCAATTCGATGAATTCTTCGTTCGGCTCGGCCGGGCCGGTCTGGCTTTGCGGGTGATACATAATCTCGGTAATACGCAGATTCTCCGCCACAGGCCCTACGGAGTAAGTCGCCTCATTCAATGCACTCCATGTGCTGCCGCTCAATGTCCTTGCCTTTATATGAGCACTTTCGGTTAACGTAATCGGCGAGATGTATTGTTGGACTCCGGTTGGGACATCTACATCCGAATCCTGGGAGGAATTATCTTTGACAGCAACTAATTCGACCGAGATTAGAAAGTCGGAGCTTGTTATGGACTCGTTAAGGCCGTGAATAGCCAGGATATTGTTACCTGAATTAAGTAAGCCAAGGTGGGAAGATATATCGATTTGCTCGAAATTGATCGCCTCGGAATCTGAATGAGTAGTGTCGGCGGAAGAATTCCATGTCGGTGTCCCCGCGAAATTTCGCCGGGCGACTTCGACGCCGTTTATATAGGCGATAAAACCGTCATCGTAGCGGGCGTTAAGTGTGAGAGAGACAAAATTTTCACTTACAGTCTCAAGAACAAATGGAATACGAATGTAGCACGTAGTATAACTGCCATACATTTGCTGTTCGAGGACGATGCTTATGTACTGCTGGTAGCCGGTGTTTCTCTCGTAACCAACTCCCCCCGTGCCGGATGTCCAGGCAGAGTCGTTAAAGGC
>CAYVXS010000116.1:0-8212 GCA_964454885.1 uncultured Pirellulales bacterium | reverse complement strand
TATTGGCGTTATTGACCTCATCCACGCGCCAATAGTATGTCTTTACCAGTTCAAGGGATAACGGACCGTAGCTGGCCTGGCTCACTGTCACAACAGGAGCCGTTCCATCTATAACAGACTGCTCGTCGTCGCTGATATACACATTATGTTCGGCCGCTTCCAAACCGGCCAGCCAGCTCAGAGTCGTATCGTGGGCCACACCCGCAGCACTGTTGGCCGGATGGGGATCCCGGGCCTGTACGGGAAAGGAGAAGAATCGAACCTCACTCAGACCATATTGTTCTCTGCCACCCCAACTGCTGGTGCAGGTGATCCTGACAAACTTTGCGGTGACACCGTTGAAGTTCACCGTAGTATTATGAGCATAATCGGCTGTACCGGTAGCCTGGGCGAATTCGGGGATATCCGCCAATGCCTTCCACGTGGTGTCGTCCGTGGAGTATTCAATTATCGCTGTCTTCACACCAAAACCACCCAAACCAACAATCGGTTCAACGGCATTATTCGAGTTCCAAATCCACATCTGATCCAGCTTGTAAATTACGTCGAATTCATATTTAATCCAGACCGGTGGTTCTTGACCGAAGCTGCTCAACCACATGTTTGTTGGCGTTGTGTCGTGCTGGTCCCAGGCATTGAGACCTGAGTCGTCCACTGTCTTGTCCGGCCCAAAATCAGCGTTCACCGAACTGGAGGCTGTGGCTGTTACACCACGGACCTCGTAGGAAAGAGGTGGCTGGCCTTCAAGTGCGCCGATGTCATAAGCCGAACCGGCCGGGCGTACCGTACCGGTGAAGTCGTCAAGGACTTGCCCTAATGTCCGGCCGGTATCCTCACCCGGCGAACCCGCCTTCAGATGGTAATCGCCATTGGCCGCGTCGGCGAATAGTGGATCACCCATGATGTTGCCGTTGACACCAATGATGGCAGTACCGGTGGGATCGAGTGGAACCAGACCCGAGTTCGAGAAGAACAGGTTATTCTCGAGAGTCGTGGCGTCATTGTAACCGCTTGCATAGCTGAAGATGGCAACGCCGGAACCGTTGAGGCCGATTGTGTTATCGGCAACAATGCAGTTGACGATTTCCTTTATCTGGGGAGAATTGCCGCTGTCACCGATGTTAAACATAAATCCGTCCGGGTTATTGCTGCCGACGAACGTGCAATTGTAAATGAGGGCCCGCTTGTCTGCGATTCTGATCTCATATTTGCTCGGGGCGATTCCGGTAGGGATGACCACATCCACCCCGTTATTGACAAAGATGCAGTTGACAATCTCAATCTGGCTGGCCCCATCGCCATCGTCAACGGCCGATGCGCCGTTCCTGGAGCCGCAGTTGGTGAACAAACAACGGTATATCTTCACGTCATTGCCGCTCCCTCTGGCACTCCGCATTCTGATGGCGCCTCCGACCCCGACGGCTGTGCAGCTATCGAAAACGCAGTCTTCAATAACAACCCTCGAATCGTCACGAATACATAATGCGCCGCCGTCGCGAGCCGGCCCGCTCGCAACGCCGCCTTCGAATTTCGAGTTGCAATTGAAGAAGGTAACACCGCGTATGACACCCTGGCTCCCGCCTCTAATATAGATTGCGCCGCCGTTATCAGTGTTATTCCATTCGCCGGTCGATGAGTTTTGGATAACCAGGTTTTCAATAGTCCATGACGAAACGCCGTTTATATGAAAAACGCGGTCCTGCACCTGCTCACTCAGACGCGCCATGTCGATGATGGTCGGAGTCACTGAGGGATCGGATGTGGTGAAGGAACTGTTATAGCTGCCGATGAGCGTCTGGCCGGAGATAATATCCGTGTCCGGTGGTTCAGCGGCATACGTGCCGCCGGCGACCAGAACGGTGAGATCTGAGTCCGTGAGAACCAACGCCTCGGCGATCGTCTTAAACGGAGTAGCCTGGGTTCCGTCACCCGTGCTGGCAACCGAACCATCAACGTAAACCGTCCTCTGTGCCGGCGTGCTGCCGGCCATACAGATTGCAATGACGATATACACCGTCAAGGTCTTGCGTAAAATGTGATTCCAGCTCATGATATGCCATCCTTTCATACATAGCGTTTATAAAAAATCATCGCCAAATTCTTTCTTACTTCTAATTTAGCCATGATTAACATTTCTTTAAACTAACATTAAAGAGATTACTCCTGTGAAACAGATAACCAGATATCATCTATGAATATCATACCGGAGCCTCCTGTAAGACCGGTTCTTTCAAAACCGATTGTAAGCGTGGTCACATTAGTTAGATTGATTCCAAACGATGCAAGCTGGATATCCCATCGTGTCCATGAAGGTTTTGCAATATCAGCGGCGTCACCGTCATATACTTTCTTTACGCCGTTCAGCTCAACATACATCCGCTCAGTAATATCATTGTCAGAATCGCCGTAAAACCATAGCGTCAGCACCGCAGGAGAACCAATAGTCCAGTCTCTTCCGATCGGCAGCTCCGACATACTGACAGTGGCCTTCGACAAACTCGCTACACTGTTGTTATAATTGATTGGTACCGACTGACGGCCGCTATGAACAATATCCGATTCAAGAGAGTTGCCTGTTATATAACCTATAGCCGAGCCGTTTATAGACGGATTATCGTATCCGTCTATCCATGTCTTATATATTAAATTGCTTCCTTCCTCGTTTTCCGGAATATCGTTATATGACTCGAAATCATCCACAACACGATACAATTGCGTCGAGAAGCTCCATACGTTACCCTGCCAGATTGTCTCGATTTCGATATTATTAACCTCGTCCACACGCCAGTAGTAAGTTTTATCCAGGTCGATAGACAAAGGGCCGTATTCGGCACGCCCTGTACCGGGCGGCGAGAGATCCTCGGGAACCGTAACAAGAGGCTCTGTGCCATTTACTACAGCCTGCCGGTCGGTGCTTACATACACTATGTGTTCTGCCGCTTCCCTTCCGGGTCTCCAACTAACAGTCACATCAACGGGCACATCCGTAGCCCCATCGGCAGGATCGGATTGCTTTGCCTGGACCGGTAAGTACAGGAAACGAACCTCGCTCAGTCCATACTGGGGAAAAACCGGGAACCAGTTGCTGACGGGATTAATCTGGACAAACTTTACAGGTGCTCCGTTGAAGTCTACTGTTATATCGGAAGCGTAATTGCTCGTGCCGGGCGCTTTCGGGAATTCAATTTCATCGCCCAACTGCAACCAGTTGGTGTCATCGGTCGAATACTCGATAGTGACATTCCTGACACCAAATCCAGCAAGGGCGGACTGACCGTTATAGTTCCAGACCAACATGCGGTCCAGTTTATACACATTGTCGAATTCGTACCGTATCCACACCGGCCCGGCTGCTCCTGCGGCGGTGAGCCACATTGCCGCTGTTGCCGTCGAATGTGCCTCATTCGGATCCAGCCCCGAATCATTTATCGTATTTTCCGGTCCCTGACCCGGTGAATAACTGGAAGCCGTGACGGTAATGTTTTCACCCGATATCGGATACAGAAAAGGTTCGATTGTAAAATTCCAGATGTGACCTTTGAAGATTGTTGTGTCCGGAGGAGCATTGACTTCGTCGATGCGCCAGTAATAAGTCTTACCGAACTCAAGACGGCCGGGATTGAACGCGTTAGCATCAAGACCGGGCCCTACCAGCAGTGGACTGCTCGTATCGGCAGCATTAACATCCTCGAAACTCGTACCGAGATATAAATTATGACTGTCGGCAAAATCCCCCGGCTTCCAGGAAAGGAAAACGTCCCTTGGTACATCAGTCAGTTCATCTTCCGGGAACGGTGAACCCGCTCTTGTCACCTGCGGTCCCCGGCCGTCCATGGCATCGAGAATCTCTAAATCGTTCAGGGCGTGGTCATAGATACGCAAGTCGTCGATCATGCCGTTAAAGTAATGGCCGGAGTCAGGCGAATCGTTGGCAATACGGAATTCCGCCGTGGAAATCCCTATAGATGTTGTTACAGCCTGAGAAGCCACCAAATTTCCGTCACGGTACTCATCATAGGTATCGGTTACATCATTATAGATCCATGCAAGATGCATCCATGTATCACCTGGCAAAGCTGCTCCCTGATTATCCCTGTACAGAACACGAGCGGCAGCATTGCACATATCCATTTCCATCCGGTTATTATAAATAGCACATGTGAAACCCCCGCCGGGTGCGCTGTTGACCTGCCGATTACTGCATACCTTCATATCTCCGCCGGCAGGCTTGTTAATCCATGCACAAACAGTTAAACCCCCGGTAACGGCCGTGTCAATATCAATGCGTCCGCATGTCACGTAATCACCGTCTCCATCGAATTTCAGTGCCCCGTTCAACCGGCCGAGAATCCACGTCGAGTCACCGACAAGAGTGCCATCATGCCCGTTGTCGGATGAATCAATAGCGACTATACCGGAGATTTCATCAAATTTCCACCATCCAATAAGCTCGGCATCGGTCTTATCCGCCGCACCCAGCACTAAAATCATAGAAGTTAAAAATATCAAATTCTTATACATAAGAACCTCAAAATAATATTGTATCTTATCCCATATTCCGACATATCCCTATCAGGAACTATTTTAAAAGCAAATCAGCTATCCATGCATTAAGTATATAATCCTGCCTTTCAGGCCATATTCATTCTAAATTCTACTTTTACAGGGCTAACAGTAAAGCGGCTGGTTCAAACCGCCTCAATTGAAAACGGTTTTCTTTGTGTCGTTATTGCGCTGCTAAAAATTAAAGAGGCCTATATCGAAGGAACGACATAGGCCCCGTAACAATCCTAAACATCACCAGCGATATTAACCTTATAGCCCACAGAAATCACCACATCAAAGAATTAGTGGGTTGCAAGGTAACGGACTTCGCTCGGTGACAATGCCCGATTGTAGATATTGAACTCATGAATCGAGCCTGCCCATTCCGGATCAACGGAATAAACGCCTTTACCGAGATAAGCCGAGGCCTGACTGATACCGGCGATTTCGTTACCGGCTGCCAAAGTAGCAACACCAATCAGATCACCATCAATATAAAAGGCGATACTCGTAGCATCGACCGTGCAAACGAAATGGTGGATTTGGCCATCATCATCTTCGGTTGAAGCACTGACTCCCGTTTCTTCATCGTAGGGAGTACTATCCATAGACCTCGTTTGGATTGCAGCTCGACTGGCGTTATCAGCCCGGGCCGGGGTAATGAACAAGTATTTATACCCCGCCGTAGTAGAAGCTCCCGTACCTTCCTCACCAAAAGCGGCCAACATGTGATTGCCCGTATTTCCGCCGGCCACAGAGGTAAACCAAGCTTCAATCGAGAGCTCCGAGTAAGTATTCAACGCAATCACATCGCCTGGCATCGACATCCAGTCATCCTCACCGTCGAGAACAAGCGAGCCGTTGCTGATTGCTGCGTCACCGACCAGAGTACCATGAGCGGTACCGACACTATCGTTGGCTGTGCCGTCTTCGAACGTGTAAGAATGAACCAGATTATCAGTGCCGGGATCGACCGATACCTTATACAAACGAATGTCATCGATCAATATTGTACCTGCACCGCCGGTTGCCCCGGTCCTTTCCAAACCAATGGTGAGTGTTGATATGCTATTCGCATTTACACCGAGTGATGAAAGATCGATGATCCACAGGTTCCAGCGCTCGAGAGCTACGTCACCCGGATCGCCGTCATAAAGGACTTTAGTACCATTAATCTTTGCGTAAATCTGCTCTGTAGTAGCATTGTTCGGGTCGCCATAGAAGAATAATCCCAGCGCTCCGGCACCACCTTTGTCCCAGTTCCGTCCTATCGGTAATTCACTTGTGCTCACTGTAACCTCGGATTTGCCGGCGACTGTGTTATTGTAGGTTAACGGCACCGATTGGTTACCACTATAAACAATCTCGGTCTCCATAGTCGGCTGGAAAGCCTCCAAATATCCGATGATTGAGCCGTTTGTTGAGGGAGTATCCAGTCCGTCTGTCCATGTGTTATATATAAGTTTGCTGCCTGGCTGACCGACATCGATATCGTTGTAGGACTCGAAATCATCTACAACAAGATACACGCTCGTTGAGAAATTCCAAATACTGCTTGCCCATGCAGGTACAACCTCGGCATTGTTGACCTCATTGACACGCCAATAATAGGTATTTTCCAGATCAAGCGATAAAGGACCGTAACTCGGTGCGCCGGCTGTTACCACAGGTGCAGTTCCATCTATCACAGCTTGTTGGTTAGTGCTGATATATACATTATGTTCAGCCACTTCTCTACCGGGTCTCCAGCTGAGCATAGAATCCAACGCGATATTTCGCGTGTTGTCAGCCGGACTGGGTTCTCTGGCGCTAACGGGGAAGTACATAAATGCCACTTCGGCCAGACCGTACTTGTTAAAGAAGCCGGCACCGCCGCCCCAGTTGCTGATGGCGGTAATCTTGACATATTTTGCCGCCACGCCTTCGAAGGGAACTGTTATATTATGAGCATAACCATCTTCACCGGGTGCTAATGTAAATTCCGGGACATTTTCCAGTTGATTCCAGTTCTCGTTGTCGAGTGAATATTCAACTTTAGCTTCCTTTAAACCGTAATTCGTAAGAATGCTGGTTCCGTTATAGTTCCAAACAAACATTTGCTCTATCTTGTACGGTTTGTCGAATTCATATTGAATCCATGCCGCTCCCGGCTGCTCTGCACCACTCTGCCACATACCTGCACTGTCGTCGGTATGTAAGTCGTCCGCCAGACCTGCGCCGTTGATTGTATTTTCCGGCCCCTGATTGGATGTCTGGCTTGAGGCCGTTGCGGTTATATTCTGGGCGTTGATCTGGTAGGAAACAGGTTCTATCGTAAAACTCCAGATGTTACCTTTCCATACCGTTGAGTCGGTAATGTCGTCAACTCTCCAATAATATATCCGACCGAGCTCGAGTCGGCCTGCATCATAAGTGTTCGCATCCTGCGCGGGACTGACAAGCAAAGGACTGCCTGTACCGGCGCCTGCAACTTCATCGATATCCGTTCCAAGGTAAACATCATGGGCCACGGCTTCAGGGCCGGGTTCCCAGCTAAGGACCACATCACGAGGGACATCTGTTTTCTTATTTGAGGGATTCGGATAACGGGATATCGGTGTTTCGGTAATTTCCGCATCCGGCCCTTCGCTGAAACTGGCTTCAACTTCATCATCCGTCAGGGCCGTATCATAAATACGAAACTCATCTACAGTGCCGTTATAGTACGGATCGGCCGTATATACGGAATCCCCAATATAAGCAAACATTCTCGCGACATCCGACAGTTGCATTGTGGTAGGTGTCGTACCCACCAATTCACCATCCAGATAAAGTCGAATCTCGGCCGCACCGCCGTCATACACGCAGGCAACATGTGTTGGCGTATCGACAGCAATCTCATCGCTATCAACCCTGTCTTCGCCGGTTGACCATGAAGGGTATCCGTTGGTTGCTATAGCAAGCCTTGCAGTATTATCACCGGAATTCGGGGAGAAGAATATGCAGTTCCCACCCGCGCCTGATGCATCGGCACCGCCAAAATCAAACAATCGCTGCCAGGTTACATCCGCATTTGTTTGAAACCATGATTCGATGGTTACGTTTTGAAGAGCCGGATCGAGTATGTCCACCGGTAAACTCACACCTCCATTTCCATCGAGCACCAGCTCGTTATTGGCAATAGTGGCTGTCCCTTCCAGCGTCCCGTCTCTGCCGCCGACCGAATCGACCGCCACGGTGTCACCATCATTAAAACTGTATCGGTTGACAAGACCGCCCTGAGCAATAACACTCAGACCAAGCACTAAAGTAAACGAAATCAGAAAAAGTTTCCGATACATCATAAATCTCCTACAAAAAAGTTGATAATAATACTTTAATATTTCAATATACCTTAACGTATAGATACTTTCCTTGTGCTCCTGCCTTTGCTGAAGTAAATTATTTCGATGAAATCTAACAAATATGGTTCCGACAAATACTACAAATCACGCCTGCACTCCTCATATAAGAACAGGTCTTCTCTGTTATTATTTATATCATATCCAAAGCTTCCACGTCAAGTGAAAAAGAGCCTTCCCAGTAATACTATCGTCCTATAAAACAGCCAAATCTTCTTGCCTAACATTGTTTCGACACTTAAACCATAATTCGCCTCACAGGCTTAAATTCTATACCTATATCATTC
>CAYVXS010000115.1:0-8235 GCA_964454885.1 uncultured Pirellulales bacterium | reverse complement strand
GTCTTTGCCGCCTAAGATTTCTATTTTGGACTTATCTGCGTTACCCAGACCGGCCTCGCCACAATAGGTCAGATAGCCGATATTATCGAGAGGAATATTCATCAGTTGCGCCCCGATGCTATCGACGGCAACCACATCCGTTCCTGCAAGCGCCACGCCGTGGTCGATAGCGAAACCGCGGATAGGACCGTTACCCTGCATTCCTTCAAGACCGTCAAGAATGGTCAGTTGAGGCCGCATGATCTGTGCGAGCTTAAATAAATTGTAATTGAGCAACCTGGGCCCGCCGGCATGGACATCGGGCTTGTATCTTCTGCCGTTATACTGGCTGACGGGGGAAGCCATTAAAATATTTTTCAAACCCATTGTTGCAACGACCCTATCATGCGTCTTAAGGCGGGTAATGGAAATAAAATAGTTCTTCGGATCGAGAAACTCGCTTATCACCTGAATTTTTGCCGGTCGTATGTTTCTGTCGGTTATCCAAACCGGTTTGGTGGAATGCTCGTTTAAGTCAACAAGCGTGACATTATACTCCTTTTCGAGAGGAAGGTATCCGTAATTCCGGTAACCGTCCGAGGTCACCTCGAAGGCAGCCGATTCCCCTATGATAATCTTTTCCTTATAGATAGGTTTCAAAAAATCAAGTAATCCTCGAACAGCATCCGCGTGTGTTGCGCACAGGGGGTTTCCTGTTCCGACGAAATTCGGCTTGACGATAATCTGTTTGCCCTGGATCCCTTTTTCTATTTCGTCTTTCAACGGTTTTAACGCCTGATATACCATCTCACGTCGATCGGAACCTGTGACAAACGAAACTCGACTTTTTTCCGAACTTGCAAGAGTCGAGCCTGCCGCTCTTACGGCAACCTGATTTCTCAGCAATAATCCCGCCGACATCAAAGCCGTACCCTTTAAGAAAGTCCTTCTGCTCGTAAAACTGCTCAGATTTTCATGTAATCTTTTCAAATGTGCCATGATTTTACCCCACTGTATTTACAACAAATATTTTGTTAAAAAATGCTTCGATATTTTTATCCAAATCGAAGCTTATAATATATTAACAAATTTTCGAGATTAAATACAAACACAAATATATTTGTTTGCAAAATTTTGTCGTTCTTTTAGTTATTCCCACCGATGAGATATACAAATATAGCATCCCGATGTCTTTATTACATCCTTATAAATGCGGTTAATCGCGGTTTTTTCTTTCCTTGAATCATTGATTTCGCAGTGGTATAATCACCGCCGTTATAGTATGAATAAAATAGAGTTTTAGATATTTTTATTCAGGTACGGCTCACAAAACATAAGCGTCATATCGACGCCGGACACTCGTGACCTGCCGCTGAAGGAGATTAATTTATGCGAGAAGCAAGAATCAAAAATCTAATATCGGGCCTCGTTTTCTTTATTTTTATCCTTAGCTCACTGCCTGCAATGGCACAGCCCTCTGGTGGTCCGTACGGCCCAGTCTGGCAAAAATACGAACTACCGAAAACAGCGGGCCGGATTTTTTATGTCGCTCCCGACGGAAAGGCCGATGAGCAGGAAACGACTCCCGATAAGCCGACAAACCTGCCGGCGGCAATAGAGCAGGTAAAGACCGGCGATGCAATCATTTTACGCGGCGGAATCTATCGAACAGGGGGATTGCTGTTAAACCAGGGTATCACCATTCAACCTTATGCCGACGAGCATCCGGTCCTCAAGGGAACAATGGTCGCAACCGAATGGGAAAATCCGAAAGAGGGATTATGGAAAACATCCTGGTCGTTTTTGTTCCCATCCAAACCCGCGGATTGGTGGCGACCCCGCAGAAGTACGCCGCTGTACCTGTTCAATAATGATATGGTATTTGTCAACGGCAGGCTATTACAGACCGTCGGCAGTCAGGAAGATGTCGATGAGAATTCATATTTCATCGATTATAATGCCGGAGAAGTCTATATCGGCACCGACCCGGCGGACAAGCTTGTCGAAATCACCGCTTTCGATAGTGCCATCATACGAACGACGGGAGAATGTAACGACAAAAGCTCCGACGGCAAAGGGCCGGTGATTCGGGGAATTGTCTTTACCCAGTATGCCTTCCGAGCATTCGAAATCGAAGGAACAGATCCGGAAGGAATATCCGACGAGTCCAATCATGGAAAAGATGTGACGGGAATGACTCTGGAGAATTGCGCGATCACCTATTGTTCGCGCGTCGCCGGTTACTTCAGGGGCGATAATTTGACAATACGACATTGCTTGGTCAGCGATACCAGCACGGAGGGAATCTTCATACTCAGCTCGTCCGATGTTCTTCTGGAAAAAAACATCATTTTGCGAAATAACATCGAAAATATAGAGGGATATTTTCCGGCAGCGGTGAAGATTTTCAATCAGTGTTACCGCGTGACCTGCCGTGACAATCTTGTCATGGAACAACCCAATTCGAACGGCATCTGGTATGACGTAGGTAATGTAAACAGTGTTTTTGTGAATAACTGGGTCGATGGGACCGACAACGGATTTTTCCTCGAAATCTCGAAAGGAGTAATCTGTGCCGGTAATGTTTTTGTCAATTGCCCGACCGGAATCAAAGTGCTCAACAGTAGTAATGCCCAGGTTTATCAGAACACCTTAGTCAACAGCAGGGCCTCTTTCGAACGCGATGGCAGAAGCGCAGTGGGTGACCACTTCGGCTGGCATCCCAGCACCGGCCCGGACGTCGAAGCACGTGACGGACATGTATTCGTAAACAACCTGCTGGTGGCAAACGAACAATTTCGCGGGCCGCTTCTGCAGACCCGCCAGCCGTCAAATATGTACGAACGGCTCAAAAATCAGCAGGTCAAGCAGCTCGATTACAACGTGTACGTAAGAATCGGTAGCTCGGATGCTCCGCTGATTGCGTGGAGCCCTGTGGCCGAAGGCAATCACAGCGCGCAGTTACAATCGCCGGAACAGTTACATCAACTGCAGCCGGAATTTTCGGCTCATAGCCGGGTTTTCGCAAATTACGACGGCCCGTTATTCAAAAGTGTCATACTCAGTAATTACGAATTATTAAAATCCTTCCCAGGCTCCGAAACGGCAACTGCGCTGCCGACCGAAATACAGGCGCTTCTGGGCCGGGAGAAAAAAGATGTACGTTTTCCGGGTGCTTTTCCTCCATGCTCCGATTAAATAATCGGCCAGTCATGGATTCTGGCAAAACAATACATTAATTACTGGAAGTGGAAGAACCAGCTATTCGAAAAAAGCTTTCGGGCGGACCGAAATAGCTCGGCTTGAGTCCGCCGGTATCGACGACAATTTTCTGTAGGACGATGCCAGGATCAACCATCCAGAATTTCAGGACATGCTCACCAGGTTTGTCGATATGATGCTCGGTGACCAGAACTTTTATGTTATTGCTGACCGCCTGATTCCAGTACGGAGGATACTGCCAGTCTGGTACAGTTTCGTTTTCGTGGATATTGACCATTTGCGGCGGCTCATCGTCGAAAGAAACGGCATAATGCAGTCCGTCGGTATTTAGAAAATTCTGGGTGGGGCAGATGTAAACATTCACCTTGACATCACCGCTGCTAAAAAGATACATATCATATTCCAGGTGAGGGCTGTCAGCCCTGGGGGTTTGTCTGTCGGCGGTAACCGGCACGGGAGTTACACCGGAAAGCGTTCGACCTATATCCGGAATGACCAGCCAATCGATCGGACCCGCATTGATCGCCCTGGTATAATGCTCGGCTTCCATCGAAACGAAACCGTTACTTTCGACAAAACCATTGACCTTATCCGGTTTCGGTGATTCGGGATTTTTAGCGACCGCCTGAACAGAGACGCTTTTTCCATCCGGCCCTGTAATGGTAATTGCAGTGTGATTTGTTCCGGCCGGTACTTTCTGGAAGTCCACGCTGACCCACAGACGTTGTTGCTTTTCGATCTTTCCCTTATCCGGTGTCACTATCAACCATAACTCGGCCGGCTGAACCTGATAATCGAAAGGCGTCTGTCCTCGATTGAACACTTCTATATAATATTTCTGCCGGTTATAGGGGTCAAACTCAGGCAATATAGCGTCACCTTCTTCGGTCGGCCACCACTTGTCCGAGCCTTCGATGGCTACACCCATATCGGCGGCCTCGGGAATATCAATCTCCTGGACCCTGGGCATTGCGTTTCTGCGAGGCGGATTCCAGGATCTATAGCCGATATGCGTGGTGTCCATCATGTGGTTCCATTTTCCGCCCGCCATGTCCTTGTTGTAGTAATTGGACAGCTCGGCATCTTTTTCAAACAATTCCTTTACCTTTTCGGCCATATCGTTCGTTTCGGCACGTCCCTGTTTTGCATACAGAAGATTTTTGCCAAGAGCCAGATAAAGCTCATTCAAATTAGCACAGGCCTTTGCGGGGTACAGCACAAGCTGATAATAGGCATCTTTGTATTCGGCGGGAATATCATTGTAAATTTCCTCGGCTTTATCCGCGATTTTGTTATAGTCATCGACAACTGTTTCCGCCTCACGGTAGTTCGAAAGGCTGTAAGTGTCGGCTGATAACATCTCTGGTTTACGACGGCCGTTGTATTTTGTGTATTTATTGAGAATATCGGCAATCTCTGCCGCATGCTCAGGACCGAACTGCTCTTTTGCCCACAACTTTGTATATTCAGGCAAGCGTTCCGCAGGCCATAGCTCAGGATTCCATGCATAATCTATGAAGAAAGATATTGGAAACTCCATCGGTTTAATGTCACCTACGTTCACAATCCAGATTCTGTCTGCACCGTAACGATATGCTAAGTGCAACTGTTCCCATATTCTCGGTATAGGATTGGTGTTGAGCCATTCGTACGAGCGAGGACCGCCGTGAAAGTCGAAATGATAATAGATGCCTGCTCCTCCGCTTCTTTTACGCTCCTGTTCCGTAGGCAGTCGCCTGATATTGCCCCAATTATCGTCGCACCAGAGTATTGTTATATCATCGGGGATTTTAACTCCTTTTTCATAATATTCCTGCGTCTCTTTATAAGGACACCATAGCTGGGGCACTTTCGCTACATCAGGATTGACTTCCTCGGCTATTATTTTACGCTGTACGTTAATAATTTCCTGGAGCTTATCAATGATTTCCTGAATTGATTTGTTTTCGGCCATTGCGGTATCGTTTGCCCCGCGCAGCCCCATTGAAATTATGCTTTCGTAGTTCTTATTTCGACTGACCCCTTCCCGCCAGAATTTTTGAAGATTATCGGCGTCGGTCCAATAGTCCCAACTTTTATTATATCTTCTGTCCCATTCTTTTTGCGCCCGAAGCATCGGTTCCTGATGAGAATTTCCCATCACAATGCCATATTCGTCGGCAAGACGCGGGTTATTTGGGTCGTCTTCGTTGAAAGCGTTGCCCCACATCGCCGGCCATAGGAAGTTGCCTTTTAATCGAAGCAGAAGCTCGAAAACTTTAGTGTAGAATTTACTATTGAAGCCCCCAAATTTTTCTCGCACACAGGGGGCAAGGGCCCAGCCTTCGTCGTTAATAAAAATCCCTCTATACTTAACGGCAGGGGGGCCCTGAATGTATTTCCCCGCCTTTACAAAAAGAGAGTCTTTATGCTCGACCGGTACATCCGCCCACCAGTACCAGGGAGAGACTCCGATTTGCTCGGAAAGGTCGTAGATTCCGTAAATTGTCCCGCGCTTGTCACTGCCGGCGATAACTAATCCTGATTCCACGCCCGCCAAAGGATTCGACACAACCTGAATCAGGAAAGATTCCCATTTGCCTTTGATCTGCGCGACATCGATTTTATTGTCCCTAACCAGCTCGTCTATAATCGGGCTCTTTCCGATTGTGCCGATGATAACCGTATTGTTCGCAAGCTCACTTTTCGAGCTTGTAACTTTCGGTATTCGATTGGTAACACGTTGTATATCTGCCTGGAGATCCTTGACCGTGCGAATAACACCGGCATAATCCTGCTCATCAACATACAGCAGTGCAAGTTTATCTTTTTGGGCTAAAGGGAAACTATCTTCGCTTCGAACATTATCAATATATTGAAGCTGGCCAATGGCGAATACGTCACATTGAAAACAAAACAGGCATGAAACGATGGTTATAACAGTTTTTTGAAAATAGCCGGCTCTCATAACTGGTCTCCTGAAAACGAACTGTATTTAATACTACATATATTCGCGAAAAGTTCGGTCGGTCTTTTCATCCAGACTTATCAGATATACGCTCAAGGCTACCGTTTTTATAACGTACCGGTTACTTCATCAAGGATGTAATAAAAGATTTCAGCAGTCTGGCATCTATCTTTTTTGTCTTTTTTCCTTTTTGAAACTCTTTCACATACTGCATAACAATTTGAGTTAATATGGCCCCCGGCCTTGGGTAAGCAGCCACGATATAATGAGGTCCCGGAGCGGATTCTCCCATTTCCTGTTCGAATTCCGCCCGGAGATTATCCGGAGATATCAGGGAATTTGCATACTGGAAAATTACCTTATCCATTGCCTTATAGACTTCTTTGCTTTCTTGAGTCAAACCATAATAATCAAGAAGCTGGGCAAAAACATAATTAGAAGTCGTATAAACATCCTGTCCCTGCTCCGATTCGACCTGTCCCGCATCCTCCGTCCGGCACATCGCCCAGCCCATTTGAGTGTGGTTATTTTTATAAATCGTTTTAAGGATTTTTTTCGCTCTTTCTTCGGAAATAAAAGACTCTTCTCCCGCTGCGATAAGCGCCCATATTGCATCCAGCTGATTGAGCCAGACATCAGTATTTTCTTCGCCGGTGTTCTGGTCGTAGCAGGTCAGGTAGTACTCCAGTTTTGTGCCTTTACTGTTTTTCTTTACCCTCCATAATTTCTCGAATTCCACTGAGGCTTTCGCGAAAGTTTCCTCGTATTCCTGCTTCGCCGCTTTATCTTTCACAATGTCCGCCATTATCATCATGGCCTTACACCCGGCCATAAAAATGGTGGCATCGTACGCATCAACACCGAAGAGAGTCAGGTTATCGAATGTATTTTTGACCTCACCCGGATTACCCTCGGGAATACCGTCGCCGTCGTGGTCGTGTGTTTTCAAATGCTCGAAACCGAATTTAAGCGTTTTCCAGTTTTTCTTAAGGAAATCCGTATCGCCTGTGAACTTGACATTTCTAAGCACTCTGGTTGCGAGTTTCGGGAAAAGATCAATCCAGTAGTTGTCGTTATACCATGCATAATCACTGACATTGCGAAGAGGATACCCTTTCGGCATAGCGCCGACATCATGAGAAACAGCGCCTTTAATCTTAATAGTATCTTTTATCTGGGTAAGTGACATACCTTCATATTCTTCCGGGTAGTCCTCAAAATGCTTTTTTGCATCAAGGCGATGCGCATGCCAGTGATAATAACGTTTATCGGTATTTTCTCTGTTGATCGAGTTTATGAAACTCTGACAAAGCTCTTTTTCTATATCCGGGAAAAGCACAAGCAGCACCATGGAATACCAGTCCACATCCGAAGGGTCGATATAGGCGTAATCGAAGCATTCCAGGAATCTGGCGATATCATTACCTTTCTTGTCTTCTATCCATATAGCGGCGTTCGATAGAGGGAAACTGAACTCATTTAAAATCAGGCGGGTCAGTCTAAATGCACCAGCCTTATCACTCTTATAGGCGGGATTTTTTCTTATAAGATCAAATATTCTGCTTTGAATCGTTAATGTCTTGTCCTGCCACTTTTGATAATTGCTTAACGCCATCTTGGCCATATCGACAGCCCGGCTTTTTTCGTTCTTAAAACTACCGACATATTTACGCTCGAATGTTTTACCGTCGATATATCTCTGTTGGGGGAAATCAAGAGCGATTGCAACGGGAACCTTAATAGTCGATTTAGGCTTTAAGGTAAATGCGAGACTGACAGCCGCACCATAATCCTGATTAACAAGGGGAGCTCTCTTGCGGTAAAAACTGCCGTTATTGTTGAGCAGTAAATCCTGCCTGAGATAATTCAAACAGAAATAAGGATTGGTATCGATGCTAACACCTTTGATTTTCGGCGAAGCAATTACCATCCTGTCCTTACATTCCTTACTGGCCATGACAACACCCTTGATGCCCGAAGAATCGAATTCTTCATGAACATGACCTTTCACGGGCGTCGAGCATATATATACAGTGTCCTGGTCCGTTGGTTTTAATTCCTTTTCCTGAAGATTGACAAGAGATGGC
>CAYVXS010000114.1:0-8282 GCA_964454885.1 uncultured Pirellulales bacterium | reverse complement strand
ATACAGGGATTAATAGAATTGTCAACAACTTGAGGATACAGCTTACAGCCGCAACAAATCGACTGGGGGGACTAAATCCAAGAGCCGTTTTAGAACGGGGATACAGTATAACAACCAATAAAAAGACAGGATTGTTAATCAGAACTTCTGAGGACATCCAGGTTGGAGATTACATGACGACCGAGCTTGCCGGCGAGAATTTGATTGAAAGTAAAGTGACAAAAAAGTGAGAAGGGATCAGGTCGCAGAGAAATCGTAGGGCTTTTTTGAGAATGGCTTATGTAAATTCCGAATGTTTTTTACTATAAAAATTGATCAATCGTACTACTAACGTTCAGGCGGTATGTTTAGCTCCGATGCAGTCTGAATGGCTGAACCTGCTTCCGGTATAATTCCCTTTTTTACATATAATGGACGAACAGTTTTTCTTAATGTCGGCAATTTAGCTGCGAAAAGGATCCCGCCGAAAATACAACTGATTCCTCCAATAAACAAGGTTGAACCTGCACCTATTTTGTGCGCAAGAGCACCTGCAATCAGACTGCCAAACGGCGCCATACCCATAAATGCCATTGCAAAAATGCTCATAACCCGGCCTCTTTTATCGTCGTCAACCATTGTTTGTAAAATTGTGTTGCATGAGGCGAGATTAATCATCATACCGAAACCGGCCCATAGCATTACCATCATCGAAAGCCATAACATATTCGAAAAAGAAAAGATAATCAGCGCGGTCCCGAAAATGATTGTTGCAACAACAACCAGCCTGCCCAATCCGAGTACAGTTTTCCTTGAGGCCATATAAAGGGCCGCCGTCATAGCTCCGATACCGGAACAGCCTATGAGAAAACCGAGGGTGCGAGGCCCGCCGTTAAGGATGTCCCTGGCAAAAATCGGCATCAGGACAACATAAGGCATACCGGCCATACTGACCAGGGCGAGCAGCAGTATGATGTACCTGATCGGTGCAAAACCGAAGGCATAAGCGAATGCATCTTTCATCTGATGCCACGGATGTGCATCTTTGGTTTTTATATTTCTTGGCGCAAGCCTCATCATCAGCAGGGATACGATGACAGTAAGATAGCTAATTGCATTTATCAGGAAGCATGCTCCTTCACCCACTGCCGCGATGAGCACCCCAGCTACCGAAGGCCCAAGCAATCTCGCAGCATTGACCATCGACGAATTCAGGGCGATCGCGTTACTCAGGTCTTCGCTGCGGTCAATCATTTCGACAACGAACGCCTGTCGTGTCGGCATATCGAAGGCGTTTATCAGGCCCAGTACAATGCTGAGCAGCACAAGGTGCCAGATTGTGATATGACCGGTCAAGACCAGCACAGACAATACTAAAGCCTGTATCATAGCAAGCATCTGAGTGGCAATCAGTATTCGGTGCTTGTTATACCTGTCAGCCGCAACGCCGCCCGCAGGCGCCAGGATAAAACTGGGGATTTGACCTGCGAATGCAACAATACCCAGTATCAGCGGCGAATCGCTCAGCCTGTACGCTAACCAGCTTACCGCCGTTCTTTGCATCCAGGTTCCGACCAGTGAAAGGCTCTGTCCCGTGAAAAACAGGCGGTAATTTCTGTACTTCAGAGAGCGGAATATTGTGCTTATACCTGTATTTGTCCAGGATAAAAACTTCTTCATCTTCGGGACTTCCCTTTTTACGCCTCATTTTTGTTGTTTATGATCTTGGTTACAGTAAACTTTTCATAGAAGGCTCAAAACTAACAAGTATATCGAATTTTATTTAGATTTCGAGACAGGTATTTAGAAATTTCCCATTTTCCGTGGCTAATTTTGCCATAAACAGATAACTGTTGCAGAAAATCCGGCCCGGTGGTATATAATTAAACTGACCTACGGCCGGTTCGAGAATGCAAAGCACATGGTAAAAAATGCGAAAATAAAAAATTGAAAGACAAAGAAATGGCTGAGCAGAAGCCCAAAAAAGACATAGAAAAGATGAGCTTTGAGGATGCTATCAAAGAGCTTACGAGCATTGTCGGCAAGATTGAGCAGGGACAGGTCCCTTTGCAGGACAGCCTGGAGCAGTATGAAAAGGGGATGGCTCTCATTAAGCACTGCAGGACGATACTTCAAAAGGCCGAGAAGCGAATAGAAAAAATAACCGAAGAAAAAAGTGCGGACGACTGACGGCGGAGGGCGGATAACGGAATATTTTTTGCGAGCGTGGCGGAACTGGCAGACGCGCAAGGTTTAGGTCCTTGTGTCCTTAGGGACGTGGAGGTTCGACTCCTCTCGCTCGCATTGGTTTTAACAGGAACTTTTCGACTTGTATTTCTTTCTGAAAGATTCATTGCTTGATAATTTCCTGTGTAAAAATCCCCGGATACTATAAAAAAATAGCGTGGCATTCTGAGAATATTAGGGAAAAGCAGGAGGAATAAAACTCCGAAATGAGTCCCCTCAAAGTCAAACTGGCCGATAACGAATTCTACCATGGAACGACTGATTATAAAGCCATCCAAATCCTGTATGAGGGCTTTCGGCTGAAGAAAAAATATTGCTATTGGGGAAAGTCCGGCATGTTTAAAGAGGGTATTTATCTCACCAAATCAATTGACGTGGCGGAGATGTTCGCATATGGAGACATCATATTCAAATGCAGGCTATCGGATAAAGTTTCGATTTTAAGAATAGATGAGAAGTATGACAAGAAAGTCATTGACTATCTGAGACGCGAATTCGGCAGAGAGATTCTTACAAGCGACGTCTCTAAAGCAATGCCCTCAAACAAGCATCTCACTAAAAAAGAGCTGATAAACTTATTGAACTACAGATTTAATAAGGATTTCTGGAGACAAAAAAGAAAAGGTGAGTGGTGCAGTGAAATATCTCCTTCGGTCAGGCATCAGCTTAAATTACATAAATACGATGCCATAGGTAATGCTGAAAATATGGCGGGTATCGCCGTATTTAATCCGGCCTTTGTTAAGCCCTTAAAAATGTTTCAATTCGGATACAAAGGGATAAAGCCGTTTCTCAAGGAGCTTGATAAAAAGAAATTTGCTTCCGACCTTGGTCGGACAATTTCTGAGCATAGGAGATATTGTGACAATGATAATGAGCGTGAGGGACTTGGCTATATAGAATCACTGCTGCAAAGATATCGAAAAGAAAATTGTCTTTGAAAATTGTTGTTTAAGGTTTTAGAACAACTTGCACCTTGGGGATAACCCTATCTTTTCTCCAAAACCGCCTCTATGGGAATATTTCCTGATTGTTTTTTGCCGGTTCGTAAATACTGCAGGTATGACTGGGGATCTTCGAACAGCCACTGTCTTGCCTGTTCGAACGCTTTTCTCTCCATCTCCATCCGGGAAGCCCAGAGATTTTCAGGGATGTGACTCCTCAGTCTCTCTCTGGTTGCACGTGGTAAAACTGCTCTGGCCAGGCGTCCGACAAGGCGTCTGGGACGGCTTCTCGGATCCGATGTACCTCTGAATATAATTGATGGCGAATTCTCGATTTGAACGGCCGACTGGAGGTGAAACATGAGATCGCCGTAGATACTGCCGAAGATAGCTTCGGCTCCGCCTTTGTTCGATCTGTAAAGAGGATACCAGGACAGTCCCTTCGAGAAGATTTTGAAACCGTAACCGATACCGGAATCAGCGGTGTGGGGATATTTTTGTTTGTATTTTTCGTATTCCTCACTGTTGAGCTCATCCTCGCGAAGAAGCAGTTTTGGCTGATAATCCAGGTAGAAGTCCCGGCCGAATAACATGCACGCGGTCATTGGTTTTTGATCGATCTTCTTATCCCTCATAATTCCCGCCACGACGCATTTGTCCGATAGCTTATCGGCCAGTTCCTTTGCCCAGCCCGGGCGGACGGGAAAAGAGTCCACGTGCAGGACGGCAACGTGACTTACACCATCATCCAAGGCTAATTTTATCAGTTGTTCCAGATAGAAAGAATGTTCGTATCTACGCTCTTTGTGTTCTTCGATATACTGCCTGCATTCGCAAATCTTAATGTTGGGATTCTGTTGAAGTTTCTCTCGGAATTTAGGATATAGCCGGGCGGCGCTGCCGTATATTTGGTATGGAACTTCCGTATTGCTTTCGATCTGGCTCAGGTGCAGATCAAGCAGCCTTTCATTTCTTTCGGTGACGAGATAGACAACGACAATTCCAAGCTTCATTGCCTTATCTCCACTAATTTCTCTGCCGCCATATCATACAACCTGAAGCTGTAGCGCTGCGGGTCGTATTCGATGTCTTCCATGTAAATCTTTTCATCTTTTGCAATATCCCGCTTAACTGTTACATCTTCGGCCAGACAGATAGGCATCCCCGGATGTTCGCTGTTGTCCGCACAGTTCTCAATAAGTCCGTAACAGGTGTATCCGCCCAGACCGTCCAGTTTTTCACCTTTGGTAAGATTGCGTTTGGCATAGCAATAAACATTTGTTTTAAAGCCGGCAATGGGTTGTAATACCGAGTCGCCGTCCAGCACGGCTTCGGCGATGCATTGCAGCGCTTCAATATGAACCAAATGGTAAGGACGTCTAAATAAATAAAATGGACCTTTTCCCATTCTGTTGGGGAACCAGTTCAACATACTTTGCTGGTATTTATTATCGCAGTAACCAATGGCAAAAACACCGCCCTTTGGCTCCGGGCCGATTACGTAGTCAACAATTTTTTTGCCGGACCGGCGGAATCCCTCCAAATCAAAAAGTTCGAGTGCATCGAGAATATGATTCGCCCTCGGTCCGTGCATACCGGGAACATCCACTTCCATCCCCAATGCATTTGCAACCAAAGCCATCTCGACGCATAGTTTCGTTCCGTCCGTATAGGAGGCACACATTTTATAGTCAAGAAACCGTTTGTCCGCCTCGGGAATTATTTTTGTCGGGTCGGAGTAGCGATCAAGAAATCCCTTGATATTACCGGCCAGGACTAATTCGAAGCCCCACAACCGAAGCTCGTTGACAAGTCGAACAATCACAGTGGGCTGGTCCCCGTCGCAGCTTGTATAAACGACATTGTTTTTGTGTGCCAGGTGCATCAGGTATGGTCCGAATATCAGGTCGGATTCAGAATTCATCATTATAACGTGTTTGTGGTTCTCGAGAGCAGTCACGGCATAACATCCGCCTTCTTCGATAGCATTTGATGATTCGATGAGAGCGTCCATCAGTTCGCATTGAGCCAGCAGGGCACTGTCCTCACAAACGGCCAACAAACCTTTTCGAATTGTGTCATGGAGGTCATTTAAATTGTCCACCACCTGAAATTCCTGCCCCGTTACAGTTGCGGCTTCAATAGCTTTATCGATCTTGATATCGGAAATGGCCAGGCAATCGATACCGGGAGTAATGCTGCATTGATAAACAAGCCCCTTGCCGGCGGAACCCGTCCCGATAATTGCTACTTTTATATGTTTTTGTAGAGATTTTAATTTATTCAGCATATCAACCATAATACTACTCCTTATAAACTAATAATCTACATCGGTTCTCAAAAGCGTGAACTAAAATTCCAAAATTATTTTTTAACTGTTCCTGTGCCGCCCATTTTCGGGAAGAAGCCGGTTTTCTTATCGGGTTTTTTCGGTTTATAACTTATTATAAAATCAAAACAGTTTAGAATCGGGTATGATACCAGAGAACAGGTAGGGCAAGTACTATTATGATGCATTACATTTATTTTTTAATTTGATTCTGTGACTGTTTACCGGATAGGGTTTTTCGTGATAACGTGACAGAGCATGTTAAATAGATGTTTTGACAAATCTGTGATATATCGAACAGAAAATTCTATTGAAAATAAGACAATAAATATGTAAAAACATTTGTGTACGATTATTAATTTTGCGGGATTATTTTTGGGATTTGAGAATGAGCCGTTCATATTTTAAGCTTGAAGAAAGAAACACGAGCGTAAAAGTGGAAATAATTGCGGGGATAACGACCTTTCTGACAATGGCTTACATTATCGCCGTTAATCCGTCCATTTTGAGTGCGACCGGTATGGACAAGGAAGCATTGATTGTAATTACCTGCATTATGAGTGGAGGTGCCACCCTTGCCGTAGGATTTCTGACGAATTCACCAATTGCGATGGCACCGGGGCTTGGATTGAATTCGATTTTTGCCTATTTGTGCGTTTCCGAACAAATGGATTGGCCGACCGCCCTTGGTGTTGTATTTATCGCCGGAACTTTCTTTTTAATACTAACCGTCTTGGGCCTAAGAAGAATGATTGTCGAAGCGATTCCGAAATCGCTTATTTCCGCCATAGGTGTCGGCATAGGATTATTCATTACCTTCATCGGCTTGCAGGACTTGGGTATTATAGTCAATAACGAAAACACATTAGTCTCCGCCGGGCCGATGACAGTAACCGTTCTTATAGGTATTTTGGGATTGTTTGTAATGGTTTTCCTGGAAATCAAAAAGATTACCGGTGCGCTTTTGTGGGGTATCGTCGTGGCTACGATTGCCGCGATTGTTTTCAGGAAAATAGATTTACCTCGGCAATATATCACTTCGAGCCTCGATGTCAGCCCCATAGCCTTCAAGCTGAATATCATAGGCGCATTGAAATGGGGTTTTTTCGGCAGCATTTTTACTTTCATGTTCATTGACATGTTCGACAGTATAGGGACGCTTATAGCCTGCTGTCACAAGGCTAAAATGGAAGATGAGCAGGGCAGAATAAAAGGGCTGGACAGGTTATTGACAATCGATGCCGCCGCCACAATTACCGGAGCCGTATTGGGGACGTCACCCACGACGGCTTTTGCCGAATCAGCGACGGGAATCGAGCAGGGGGGACGGACGGGATTGACTTCGATTGTCACCGGTATCCTTTTTTTACTTGCACTAATTTTCGTACCGATAGTAAGCTCGGTGCCGAAATATGCCGCGGCTCCGGCTCTTATAATGGTGGGGCTTTTTATGGCCAAGGAAATCAAGAGAATAGATTTTGCCAATCTGGAAGAGGCATTTCCCGCCTTTATAATCATGGTGATGATTGCCCTGAGCTACAGCATCAGCACGGGACTTGCATTCGGATTTCTGTCATTTACGATTATAAAAATCGTGTCCGGCAAGATACGGGATGTCAAACCCGCTATGTGGATTATTGCCGTTTTATCTTTGCTGTTCCTTACGCTCGACCGAATACCTGATATGGTTGACTATTTCAAATCTCTTATGTGGATTGAACGAATTTAAAAATTATTTACTTAAACTTATCAAGAGATGGAATTGTCATTTGAATCCGGATTTAGAAATTCTCGACTATAGCGGCGGTGTGGATTGCAATTAACATAAGGTAGTCGAGATCGCTTAGGTTATAGCTCTGGTTGTCAATCGTGTTATCGACATATAAAACACCGAAGCAGCCGGATGGATCGAGTATCGGAGCTATAATCGCCGAACGTATTTTCTCCTGATTTCTTTGTATTGAAATTCTCGGCAGAAGTACAAACTGTCCCTTATCGATAGCTTCGGTAATTTTTTCTTTGACTTGCATATCTTTTAGCTCAACTTCGCGGCCGTCACTGCTTCTTCCCGCATGTGATGTCATCTGTCCTTCGGGAAGATTTCTCAATGCACACCAGCAGCGGTAAGCATTGAACTGTTTTGATAAGATATCCAAAAGGGTTTTCACCATCTCATCGGGGCCGTTGGCTTTGCAGATTTCTTCGGTGGCCTGAAGAAAATCGTTTATCCTTTTAGCGGGGAGCCTGATGTCCGGTGAGTGCGGAGCGTCGGGTTTTCTTATAATAATTTCACCGGTCGATTCAGCTCGTGCAGCAACTATCTTGCCGGTTGTCGGGACAAGAGTATCATCGAGATGAATTTGTGTGCCTGTGTCGGTTTGGGTTTCGAGATCGACCTCGATAATAAAATCCGAAATACGGATGCTGTCTCCGGTCTTGATTTCGGCCTTTCGGATTTCTTTGCCGTTCAGGTACGTCTTGTTGGCCGAATCCATATCTTCGAGCATCCATTTTCCGTCCTGTGTGGTAAAGATAGCGGCGTGCTGTCTCGATACAGTCAGGTCCGGCAGAAGTATCTGGCTGTGAGCGTGTCTGCCTATATATATAGGACCTCTATCGAATCTGTGTTCGTTTATAATACGACCGCTTTGCTTGACGACCAGATGCATCAGTCTTCCTCTCAAAAGTCGCAGTTAATACACTCAATTAAATTATCTAAAATCAGGTGTATTTTGTCAAATAAACAATTATTGTGAGCTGAAAGGACATTTATTCGACTTTTG
>CAYVXS010000113.1:0-8285 GCA_964454885.1 uncultured Pirellulales bacterium | reverse complement strand
AATAATAACAGAATTCAGAACACAGAATACAGAAATCAGAAGTCAGAATGCAGATCAATAAATCCCGTTACTTACTAAATCCCTCAAATATCACTTAATATGTAACATTCTCGTAGACAATATGACCTAAATTCAATAAAAAGAAATCCTAATACGTAAAGCGCGTACGCGCTTTACGTATTGAGGTATAAATAGGTGAAAACATATTGTTTTTAGAGCAACTTTTTTGACACGTATCGATCGGTTGTTATTGTTTAGTCTATATTCTTTTCGGCTGGTTAATCCGGCTGCGGCCTGGCCTTCTCGTCAGGGCGAATAAAATAATAACAGAATTCAGAACACAGAATACAGAAATCAGAAGTCAGAATGCAGATTCGCAAAAACCTTTATTAATTTTCCTCCCATAGTACCCATAAAAATTTAACAACAAATATATCTAACGATAAAGAAACCTTAATACGTAAAGCGCGTACGCGCTTTGCGTATCGTGTATATTTTAAAGAGTGCATAAAGGATCTTATTCTATGACTGGGATACTATAGTTTGCGATTTTCTAATCTGCGAGACCTTTAGCCGGATTGTGTTTTTTTAATCGCGAATCAAAAATTGAGTTCGTTTGAAAATTCTCATGAAAATTCACTTACACCTTATATCGATTTCCTGCATTCCCACAGAGTTGAAAAACATCTTAATCCTTAAGCATTGTTTGTAAAAGAACCTTGTACGTAAAGCGCGTACGCGCTTTACGTATCGTGTTTATATTAAAACAAATCATAAGCGTTAATAATGGTGGATCTGAAAACTGAAGTTTGACATAGACAGAAAAGTTCTATAATAGAAATTTTATTATGCTGCTTATTCCAAAGATTTACTGAGGTTGCTTTACAATTTTACGTGAATCAATCATTCAAAATCTCAAAAATCTTTTCGTTTTTAATCCCCAGGATACAATCTCCGATCTGTGTTCGTAACCATCGGCAAAGACACTTATTGTATGAATTGAAAAAAAACCTAATACGTAAAGCGCGTACGCGCTTTACGTATTGAATTCTTTTAACAGGGAAGATGTATTAATATATCTATCTATATAGTTATAGAGTTTTTCGCAGTGTTTATTTAGAATTCGATGTGGGGCGCGGTTAAAAATTGAGGCGAAGTTATTTTACGTGTTTGGCAATTTTTATCAGGTGAAGGATTAACTCGGCTCGGCCATAGACACAGATTTTAGCGCATATATGGGCGAGGTGTGTTCTTGCGGTATTATACGTGATGTGACATTTTTCTGAGATCTGGTCGTTATTCAAACCGTTGCAGACCAGCCTGGCGATCTCTATCTGCCTGGGTGTCAGGTGAAAGGTGTTTTTGATATAGTTCCATTGTCTCGCGTTAAACATAGTAAAGTCATTATATCAGATTCTTTAGAAAATATGGTATTATTTTAAGAAAATATCAGCCTATTCGAGTATATTCCTGGCGTATTTGTATATTTTCCTTTGTAAATTAAATAAAAAACTAATACGTAAAGCGCGTACGCGCTTTGCGTATTAAGATATAAATTGGTAAAGTAGATTATATTTGGAGCAGTTTTAGTTTCCGGTATAATTGATTTTGCCATCATTATATTGTATATTCAATATTTATTAGTCACAGTGGTGGTTCGGCAAAGTTGACGATAGAAAACGGGACAATGTATGCAGGCCGTATTTGTATAGGGACATTTCGAAATGGATGAGCAGGAAGGTAAATATTTTGATGATGATGGGACTGAGATTAATCCGGATTTGATTTTGAAACCGGATTTATGTATTACCTGCAAGAAGAATGAGCTTTCCGGCGAAGATGAGATTTTATGTAATCTGACACGCGCGGACCAGCAGGGTCAGGATGAGTTTATATGCGAGACATACGAACCGAAAGACCAATAAATACAATTGACACCCACGTCGGCCGTTCGGCAAAGCTCACGACGCACTGCCGTTCGACACTTAGGCTTTTTTGGTGCCGGCAAAGTTTACGATGTAAAACCGGGGAATAAAGTGAGTAATATGAGATATTTAATTTTCTTTTCTATATTGTTTTGTGCGGGCTGTTCTTCTGTCCCTAAGGTCGGCGGTCTTGATCTTCATATAGGTAAGCACGAACACGGGCTATGGTACGATTCGGATATTAAACAATATGATCCGAACGGCTGGGGATTAAAGTTTTCTATACTCTACGGCAAGCTGGTTGACCCTTACTGCAAACCAGGCAAAAATCCCTGGAATGGTGATAAACCGGCTTTTGTACTTCGCAGTCCGTTTATCATATTTCCATATATCTCAATCTCTTTGGGTGAATATGGTCTTTATCTTGGTGTCAAGCCGTATGAGGTCTGGGCGCCGAAACATTTAGCGCCTGACAGTTACGGTCCATGGTGGAAAGATGAAGTAGGAACGAAGGATAACCCGGCGGAGTTTTTGTGTTTTACAGCAAGTATGAGACGTACACGCTGGAAATAAAATGAGTACTATATACGGACATATAGTAACCGAGGCTCTAAGGGAATTACAATGACGAAAAAGAGATTGGCGGGGGGTTTGAAAATATTCGAGCTATTGTCATCGTCCTATAAAACCGGCTTTTGGGAGATTTACGCGATGTCTTTAGCCGGGTGAGCGATCGGCTGCGTGATTGTATGGGCGTTCGGGCCGATGCTGATCGCCTTCGGGATGTTTGTGATTGGGACAATCAGTGTCGTCCTCCACGAGCTGATCGGAAAAAAAGAAGCTGCGAAAAATAACGCCTGAATATGACAAAGTAATCGACACCCGCAGCGGCCGGCGATAGAATGAAGACAGAAAGCAGATGACAGAATCCGGAAGACAGGTGACAGAAGCCGGAAGGCATAGCATCGACCTACGAAGGATGAATGTATATGAGATATGCGGGACTAACCGATGATTCGAAGAGAAGGAAAGCCGAATGTGGAAACCCACATGATTTCAAAGTAATGCAGCAATTTACATCCGAGACGGCCGCCCGGCGATGGGTAAGTAGAATGCTGGCCCAGGGATGTGACCAGGATACTATTGGCAAAGGCTGGAAATTCGGCTATACTTATTCAATCCGAAGTTAGTTCGCAGCTTTTTAGCTTAGGCACGAGTTGCTCTGTCTGAGAAAATAATGTGGATTAGCAATGAACAAGGAAGCTGTAATAATTTACCGGGAAGAGCAGAGTTTTGCCGCGTGGGTTCGGTGGCTGGTTTATATATCCATGGCTGTGGCGGTGCTGCTGAGTGTTGTTGTATTGAATAAAGAGGTAAGCGATTATAATCCGCCGGAGATGAGGGATATTATTATAGCAGTTCTTGCCGGGGTAGGTGTGCCGATATTGATTGCGTTTCTTTTTGCCTTTTTGAGACTGGAAACCGAAGTTCGCTTGGACGGTTTATATATACGATTTACTCCCTTTCATATTCGTTTCAGGAAGTTTGCCTCGGATGATCTGAGTGAGTGTTATGCCCGGCAATATAAACCGATCCGGGAATACGGCGGCTGGGGTATCAGGTACGGCCTGCCCGGCAGGGGAAAGGTGTATAACGTCAGGGGCAATAAGGGTGTGCAATTAGTTTTCAAAAACGGCAGGAAATTGCTCGTAGGCTCGCAAAAGGCCGAGAAACTCGAGGAGGCGATTCGCTCCGTTATGAAAAGGAGTTGAGGGCATTTGCTTTTTGGGCCGATTAATATTCACTTTTTTTACGGCGGGGGGCTTTTCCAGTTCTGTGCGAGCAGGGCGAAGTCTGTGAAATTTACGATATGGTCGCCGTTTATATCGGCTGCCAACGGCGTGACGGCGATATACTGCCACTGTCCGGCCAAAAGAGCGATATCTTCGAAGTTCACAATCGAATCGCCGTTAATGTCACCGGTGACAGTGACGGTTGCCTGGAAATATTTCAGCGCCGCCTCGATATTAAGCAGTCCCCAGCCGTATTGCGTGTCCCAGCCGCGAGGGCCGAGGTCTTCGGCGGTCTGCTCGAGGGCTTCCCGGATCATATCGGGGTCTGTTATACCGCTGGAAATCAGCAGGGCCGCCGCTCCGCTGACGTGGGGCGTGGCGGAGGATGTACCCTCGGCGAAATAATAGCCGAAATTGCTCGGGTCGTCGTCGAACGTTTGCTGGAGGATGCCGTCGGGTATGCCGTCGCCGTTTTGATCAACACGGGTGTCACCTCCCGGCGCGACGATGTCAATATGATTACCGGTATTGGAATAAAACGCGCGGGTCTGGTCGAATCGCGTGGCGCCGACCGCGATGCAATAGTCATCGTACGCCGCCGGGTAGGAGGGTGGATTACCCTGTTCGAAGTCGTTGCCCATCGCGCAGACGATTGTAGCGCCGTTGTTGTAAGCGTATTGAACCGCCTCTCTTATTGTCCTTGTATCGATGTCGGTACCGAGGCTCATATTGAGTACATTCGCCCCGTTGTTCGTTGCGAAGTATATGCCGTTTGCAATATCGAAGGTCGTTCCCATTCCTTCGGAGTTCATCACCTTGACCGGCATTATTGAGCAGTTGAATGCCACTCCGGCGACGCCGATGCCGTTGTTGGTTGACTGGGCGATCGTACCGGTGACATGTGTCCCGTGGCCGTTGTCGTCGTTGGGGTGGTAATCGTTGTTGACAAAATCATACCCGGGGACAAACCTCGTTTGGGCCAGGTCGGGGGCAAGCCGGTAAATCCCGTAATCTTCGTATGCTACGCCGCTGTCCAGGACGGCGACGATTACATTGGGATCACCTGTCTGGATGTCCCATGCCGCTTCGATATGGACTCCGCCGTTCGTGTCGTTGTAAAAATTCCATTGGTAGGGATATAACTCGTCATTCGGGACGAGGAATTGCTTGAAATAGTGATTCAGCTCCGCGTATTCGACTTGTTCGTGACTCTGGTACATCGAGAGCATCTGCTCGGCCTGTTCCGGTTCGGCGGTTTTCAATAGCTGCAAATCTGCGAAGGGGCATTTACCGACAACGGTGCAATTATGCATGCCAATAATTTCATTCTTTACTTGGGCGGGAGTATCCGGTTTGAATTTGATAATAATTTCGTCGGGAACGTGGTTATTTTGGCCCCGAGCGCTTGGAGTAGTGAGGATGAAGGGTAACATTATCATAAAGGCAAATTTTATGCCGGTTTGCAGGATACTGCTTTGAGTCTTTTTCCGTCCTTTTGACATCGCTTTTTTGCCCATGCAATATTTAATTTCTGCCGATTATAAGATAAACGCTATTCTTAATTAATACTTTCAATTTGAGTGTTAAGTTCACATAATAAAATTCATATTTCTGTATACATAGGACCTGCATATTCGCTTGATTTTTTGCCTCGGCAGGCGCATACTGTATTAGTCGGAAGTTTTTATAGACGGGATTAAAGACAAGAAAAGATGAATAAAATTTCTATAACAGATTTAGCCGGGATAATCAGTGCCTCCATTGTGGAATCTGGACCGGCGATGCAGGAATGTACCGGTGTCGGCACCGACTCGCGAACTGTTAATGCCGGCGATTCTTTTTTTGCCATTACCGGTGAAAAATTCGACGGCCATGATTATATTCGTGATGCTTTCGCTAATGGTGCCGCCTGTGCCGTGGTGGAAAGAGACATCGAAACGAAAGATTTTGCCGGTAAGTATGTGCTGAGAGTTCGTGACACTATAGAAGCCCTGGGGATTTTGGCCGGCTGGTATCGTAAAAAGGCGGATTTTAAGGTAGTTGCCATAACGGGCTCGGCGGGGAAAACGACCACCAAGCAAATTGTTACTCATGTCCTTGGCCGGACCTTTAGTGTTCATTGTTCGCCTAAAAGCTTCAATAATAATATCGGCGTACCGCTGACCCTGCTCGGCGCCGGGTGGGACGTTGAAATTGTCATCACCGAACTCGGCAGCAATCATCCAGGGGAAATTTCGTACCTGACTCGAATGGCTTCCCCTGATGTCGCGGTTATCACGAATGTTCACCCGGCCCACCTGGAAGGTTTCGGTGACATTCAAACCATCGTCCGGGAGAAAATATCCATTGCCGAAGGGCTTGGACCGGACGGCGTTTTAATTGTCAACGGGGATTTTAAGATATTGGTGGATGCCTGTCGAGCCTGCGGTTTGAAATTCCTGACATTCGGTAAATCGGACGGTTCGGACTATCAGGTCAGTGACATTTGCCTGGATGATTGTGCCGGCCGGTTTACTATCGACGGTGTGAATGTTTATCTTCCTTTTACAGGTTCGGGAAATATCGAGAATGCCCTTGCGGCGTGGGCGGTCTGCAGCCGGTTCGGGATAAAAGCGGTTGATTTTGCACAAGCGGTGAAAACTCTGCCTGCGGTATCGATGAGAACCGAGCTTTTGCAGGTCGGGACATTGACGATTCTGAACGATTGTTATAACGCCAATCCGGCTTCGATGAAAAACGCCTTAGAGATATTAGCCGGTATCGATTCGGTGGGGCGGGGCCGGAAGATTTTTATCTGCGGCGAGATGGCCGAATTAGGACGGCAGGCCGAAAAACTACATACAGAGTTGGGGACGTTTATCGCCGAAGCGAAAGTGGAGCTTATTCTGGCGGTGGGGCCCTTGGCGAAAATCGCCGCCGAGGCGGCAAAGGCGTCCGCCCGGGATAATTTGCAGATAAAATGTTTCGAAGATACGCATTCTGTCTGTAATAAACTGCACGAATTTATCCAGGATTACGATATAATATTAGTGAAAGGTTCGCGTACGGCCTCACTGGAAAGGGCCGTCGAGAAACTTAAAGAGCTTTTTGTCGAAGAACCCGTCTCGTCAAGGGATTGGTAAAGTCGAGATGCCAGATGATATACCATTTACTTTGGTATTTGCGTGCCGGTGAAAGATTCGGTTTTTACGCGTATCAGAATGTGCTGTTCCGCTCGGTCTCAGCGACGCTGACCAGCCTGTTAATTGCCCTGTTTATTGGTCCGAAGATTATCCGCTGGCTGATGCGGAAAAAGATCGGCGACCGTCCGGAGTTTCATCACGCCACGCTGAACGAGCTGACCAAGGAAAAAGCCAATACCCCCACGATGGGCGGTCTGATTATTATCCTGTCGGTAGTCGCGAGCACGTTGCTCTGGGCGAAATTGTACGATCCCGAGCAGGGGGTCTGCAATCCCTACGTGGTCAAAGCGATTTTTGTGATGGTCTGGTTCGGGGCTTTGGGCGGGGCCGACGACTGGCTTAAGCTCACCAGCAATATTCGTCACCGCAGCCGCGACGGCCTGAAGGTCTGGGAAAAGCTTGTATTTCAAATAGGCGGGGCCGTGTTGATAGCTTCTTTTTTGTATATAGATTTTGCCGCACTTGATGCGAACGGCAATCCGAAGGTCCCCGACGGCATCAGGTTCTGGTTGCCTTTCTATAGTCACAGCCTGCCTTTGGCCAACTGGATGTTCATTCTTATTGCATTGTTTTATCTTACGGCGACAAGTAACGCCGTGAATCTTACCGACGGGATGGACGGCCTGGCCGCCGGCTGTGTCGGTATGGTCAGCTTTGTTCTGGCACTATTGTGCTACGTTGCTTCGGAATCGATGGGAGGCTCGCGCGCTGTCACGTGGTCCAGTTACCTGCTTTTGCCGGCGATACCGGCGGGGGAGCTTTGTGTTTTTTATGCCGCTATTTTGGGGGCAGTGCTCGGATTTTTGTGGTTCAACTGTCACCCGGCACAAACTTTTATGGGTGACGTCGGCTCGCTTCCGTTAGGGGCGGCGATGGGCTACGGTGCCTTGGTGACAAGAAATGAAATCCTGCTTTTGGTAATAGGTGGAGTTTTCGTCATCGAATTGATGAGCGTCGTGTTGCAGGTCGGTTATTTCAGATATACCGGGGGCAAACGGCTCTTTCGATGCGCACCGATTCATCATCATTTTCATCTTATCGGCTGGAGCGAGCCGCAGGTAGTCGTACGTTTCTGGCTGCTCGGCGCTGCTTTCGCCGCATTGGCCTTAGCCACCTTGAAAATCCGCTAATTTCACCTGCGTAGATTCGTTAATTATTCTTTTGCTCCATGCTTTTTCAGTAATTCGACAATTTCGGTGTGTCCTCTTCGCCAAGCCGAATCTATAGGAGTACGATTTTCATTGTTTTTTACATTCAAATTTGCACCTTTGGCTATGAGCAGTTCTACAATACTTTTTCGGCCTTCCTGGGCAGCAATATGCAAAGGACTCTGGCCGCCTCTATTTCTTGCATTGACGTCAGCGCCTTTAGCAATAAGGATTTCT
>CAYVXS010000112.1:0-8302 GCA_964454885.1 uncultured Pirellulales bacterium | reverse complement strand
TTTTGTTGAAATAACATATAAAACAACATCATTTTGTTATCAACAGAGAACGGATCCGCTGTTTTTTACGAACTTTTTTAAAAACCGGGAACATTTTTTACATAATCCGGTCAAAAAGTAACTTACATGCACAGTCCTATAAAAAGATAAAAAACCTCAGTTCAAGCAAAAACCAAATTTACCACCATATTATGTTATTTATATATTTATCCTCTTATTTTATATGCCCTTACATAAATTATTACCCCTAACTGAAAGGTTTTATTTTTATATAACGAAAATAGAAATTCAGTATTTCAATTGTAATAATTCAATTAATATGCCAGATTTTTTCTTGACCATATTCGAAAATTTCCCTATTATTGGGATTAACAAGCAATGGATAATCAGCTTGATTGTAGGTTGTCCCATATTTACATTGATTTTTTACGATACTTCGAATCGGGACGAAAAAAAGAGAAAATGACTATAAGCTTTTTCTTTTAAGGTAGTTGAGTTACAAAGACATTTTTAGCACAAGGTTTTTTAATATAAACATGGATTCCTCGAAGTTTTAGAAGCAATGCTAAAAATGAATTAAACGTGAAACGAAATCTGCTTGAATAAGCGTTCGCCTAAGAGCGAGGGAGCATAGGTATTGAATAAAAAATCGGCTAATTTGATGGAAAAGACATATTTCTTAACGCTAATAAATCCTCAACATCAGGAAATATTGGTCATTAATAGCTGATTCTACGATCCGGCGAAAAGAATTTCGGAACACACACATTTCTTTGGGGCTATGCTGCCTGCAAACCTGCATACCTTCCATTTGCTTGAGCTGTTTTTATACTTTCAAAATTGCAATGGAAAGGTAGTAATTATGGATATTCTGATGCAAACAAATCCATGGTCGTTTGTGTTTGCCATTGTTATTGGGCTTGGTCTGGGAGGTAGTTTAGTTGCAATCGTCAACCAGATAATTTCCAGAGCAAAAGCCAAAACCTTCGAGCAGGACCTTCAACGGCAAATCGACGGGGCCAAAAAAGAAGCCGAGAATATAATAAAATCCGCCCAAATCGACGCCGCCGCCGAGGCCATTAAAAAAAGAGAAGAAGTAACTTCCGAAGCCAATAAAGTTCGTACCGAGCTGCATGAAATCGAGATGAGATTGACAAAACGCGAAGATGCCATCGACCGGCAGGCCGAAACACTCCAACAACGTGAAAATACAATAAAACAACAGCAGCAGGATAACAAAAGAAGGCAATACAACATCGAAGTCCAGGAAAAACAACTTTCATCTCTAATCGCCCAGCAAAAAAATCAACTATTGAAAATCACCTCAATGGACATGACGGAGGCACAGGACCTGCTCCTTAAACGTCTCGAAGACGAATGCGAGCATGAAATGTCGGCATTGATCCAGCGAAAAGTTGACGAAGCAACCGAAACCGTGGAGGAAAAAAGCAGGGAAGTAATCAGCACCGCAATACAGCGCTATGCCGCCGAGCAGACCTGCGAAGTTACGGTCTCGACCGTCGAGATACCGAATGACGACATGAAAGGCCGGATTATCGGCCGGGAAGGACGAAACATCCGTGCATTCGAAAAAGCCACCGGCGTAGATGTCATCGTGGACGATACACCCGGAATGGTCGTTGTCAGCGGATTTAATCCGGTCCGACGCGAGGTCGCCCGCCTGTCTATGGAGCGACTGATTCAGGACGGCCGAATTCACCCGTCCCGAATCGAGGAGCTTGTCGGACAGACCAAAAAGGACATCAATCACAAGCTCCTGCAGATCGGCAAAGACGCCGCGGTCGAAACCAACGTCAGAGGCCTGAGCAATAAGGTACTGAGCCTGATTGGGGCACTGAGCTATCGAACGAGTTACGGCCAGAACGTCCTGCGACACGGCATCGAAGTGTCCTTCCTTGCCCAGGTCATGGCCGACGAGCTTGGCCTGGACGGCTCGATTGCCCGCCGTGCCGGTTTGCTGCACGATATCGGCAAGGCCATCGACCATGAAGTCGAGGGAAACCACCCAACAATCGGGGCCAATTATCTCAAGAGATTCAACGAATCCCCGATAATTCTCAACGCCGTCGCGGGCCATCACGGCGACATACCGGCGGACAATCCTTATACTCCGCTGATCGCCGCCGCCGACGCAATCAGCGCTTCCCGCCCGGGAGCCAGGAGAGAAACGCTCGAACGGTATATCAAGCGTCTGGAAAAACTCGAGGAAATCGCCAGCGGCTTCAAGGGCGTGGAAAACGCCTACGCTATCCAGGCCGGCCGCGAAATTCGCGTTATTGTCAGCGCCGATGAAGTGGACGACGAATCGGCCACGAAAATCGCCCGTGATATAGCCAAAAAGGTAGAAGAGGAAATGACCTACCCCGGTGAAATCCAGATTACGCTGCTGCGAGAAGTCCGTTGCGTCGAATATGCCAAATAGCAGAAAATCGTAAAGTATTGAAAACTTTCTTCGATAGACGAAATACTAATCATGAAAATAAACGTTCTTTGCATCGGTGACATAGTTGGCAGACCCGGACGACGCATCATTGCCGATAAACTCAAGGCACTTATCGAGCAGCGCGACATAGACTGTGTAATCGCCAATGCCGAAAATTCCGCCGGCGGCTCGGGACTGACTCCGCAAATATACAACAAATTACTCCGGTACGGCGTCAATCTGATTACATTAGGCGACCATACGTATCGCAAAAGGGACATAATTAAAACCCTCGAAACAACCGACAATATAGTCCGTCCCGTGAATATGTCCGTAAATGCCGCCGGTAAGGACTTCGCCATCTATAAAACCGGCAAAGGACCGACCGTAGCGGTAACGGCATTGATCGGCCGACTCTTTATGAAGCCTGCGGACTGCCCGTATAACGCCGCTGACAAAATTCTGCCACAGCTCGCTCAAAAGGCTGACATTATCATCGTTGATTTCCACGCCGAGGCGACCAGCGAAAAAATCGCCATGGGTTATCATCTCGACGGCCGGGTCAGCCTCTGCTTCGGCACGCACACCCACGTTGTCACCGCCGACGAAAGAATCCTGCCCAAAGGCACTGCATATATCACCGATATCGGCATGACCGGCGCCCACGAATCGGTTCTCGGCCGCAGCATCGAAAGCGTCCTCAAATCGTTCAGGACACAGATGCCGTACCCGTTCCAGATAGCGACCGGCGATGTGAAAATGAATGCCATCCTGGTCACCATCGACAGCAATACCAAAAAAGCCGAGCATATCGAAAGAATTGCAATTTCCGCCGACAGCGATGATTCGACCGTTTACGACAGCGACGACGGCAAACCAGAATACTTCAACAATAACTTTTAGCCCTCTACTAAAATCCACCTTAATACAACCAAAATCCCCATTTTCATTTAAAATTGTCCTTTACAATACCTATCTTTCAAGCTCAGGTATGAATGGTTACCCGGAAAGTTTAACATTATTTCAGGTGTAACTTTTATTCAGCGGATGATGATGACAGATATACCTGTATCACCAAAGAAAATCCTCTTAAGACAAATTCGCAGAATGAAGGAAGTACCAGCTTACACATGGTACAAATAAGAGGCTCGACAAACTCTTGTCCTCTGCACTAAAATAGGCAATTCAAATAACTCTATCAGGAGCAAACTATGGGAAAGAAAATAAAGATATTTCTAAAAATTGTATTGGCTTTAGTGTGCATGCTGGCCCTGATAGCGGGTATTCTTGCCGTCCATTACTGGGAAAGCGTTGAGATACTGCGCGGCACACAGGACCTGAGCAATCGGCCCGAGCAGATTCCCGAAATAAGCAAACCTGCGATGGAACTGCGTAACAAGTCAGAGGCTGACTGGCCCTGCTGGCGCGGGATCAATGGAGATGCGAAGTCGCCCGTGACCGGTATTATCAAGGACTGGTCAAACGGCCTTAAACAGCTTTGGCAGGTAAATTACCTGTGTCAGGGCAAGGCAAGCACCACATGGTCGGCACCTGTTATCCGGGGAGACCGGCTGATCGTATGCGGCCGCGATGAGGCTAACGATCTTGTTTTTTGCCTTAACACCATCGACGGCAGCCTGCTTTGGCATGCTCAGTACAAAGCTAATGCAATAAGCACTCACGGTATGGGTATGCGTGCGACTCCCTGCATAGATGAGAATCGGGTCTATACCTTCGGCCGCAGCGGTGATTTGGTATGCTGGAATCTGAATGACGGCACAAAACTGTGGCATAAGAACGTCCGTGACGAAGGAGGCACAGAGCCAAAGTGGGGGCACTCATCATCCCCGCTCCTGTACGGAGAAAATATACTCATACAAGGTGGCGGCTCGGCGAGAGTAATCGCTTACAACAAAATAAGCGGCGAGGTTGTTTGGAAGTCCGGCCGGGGAGACGCCGGCTATGCCCCGCTGGTTCCCATCGTATTGGGTGACAAACCCGCCTTTATCGCATTCCATGGTGAAGGTCTGACGGCTGTCACAGCCGACACGGGAACTGAATTATGGAACATACCGTGGGAAACACCTTATGGTGTCAATGCGACAACTCCGCTTATAACCGGTGATTCAGTGTTGATTACCTCCGGATATAAAACAGGCGCCCAGTTACTCAAAGTAAGTGAAACGGAATGCAAAATTCTTTGGACCACCAAAGCCATGGCCACACACCACTCAGACGGGCACATCATAGATGGCTTTATCTACGGATATTCCGGTCAGAGCCTGCAGAATAATGGCGCCTTCAAGTGCCTTGAACTCTCCGACGGCTCAGAAAAGTGGTCAACCAATGAGATGGGCTGGGGTACGTGCATATATGTTGACGGACATTTGATATGTCTCGATATCAAAGGCAATCTCTTACTGATGAAACCCGATCCCGAGAGATTCATTAAGGTCACGAGCTTTCCAAGGGCACTGGGGGACGTCGAAGGTCCTGTTTGGACCCTGCCGGTTATTGCTAACGACAAGCTCTATCTGCGGTTCAAGCAACGTCTGGTGTGTTACTCTCTGAAGAATTGATTACAGAAAAGTGAATTACTACCGAGCTTGCTCAGTGATAATTCACTTGAAGATTTTCATCGGCTATGTCGTATTATAATGTAGGTACGAATAATACGAGGGATATATGGAAACAGCATCTATAATATTGGGTGTCATTGCCGGTATGGCTATACTGACGTTGTTGTTTAAACCTTTCTTTGGAGACAGGGACGGATTTATCGATTGCGTTAAGTTCTGGATTAAGCCGGACATCTTTTCCCTTTTTTCCGGCGAATATCTCGAAGACAGATGGAGTGAGCTGAAATTAGGCCTCTGGATATTATTGGGTGCCATGGCGGGAGCAGGTGTCTATGCGGGATTAATGAAATTGTTCGGCTAAGTTAGACCGTAGTACAAATATTATCTTTGCCTCAAAACAAATCGAATCTCATGCAAGTCACTTCACGGAAAAAAGCTTGACAACCGGGTGGAAAAAAGCGATTATAATGCAGGATCGGCCGTTTTAACCGGCCAAACCACAAAAGGTTATACCTGCAATCATAAAGGATTGACGCTCTTACATATTGCCGAGAGTAATGTAATCTAAATCAATAGAAATCCGGAGCTAATATATGGCTGTTTACGCTGAAACCTGCCCCCAGTGCGGCGGCTCAATTTCACCTGGATACGGCAACCAGGTGACCTGCCAATACTGCGGCTCATCACTGATTCGTCTCAATGAGCAATCAACACCATCCGGGGGAGGACCTGCCGCAAGCCGTCCGGCCGCCGGCAATAACCAGGAACATGTCACCGCAGGCGCCTGGGGTGTTCGCATGAAAAGAGTGACCTATACGGACAAAAAGAGCGGACTTGTAGCTTATCAATGGCTCATTCCCGCCGACTGGGAATTCGAAGGCGATATCTGGTGGCGTGACAGCGCTACCCTGCCGGCAATTCCTTCTTTCCGCGCCTGGAATCCCAACGGGCCCGAACAAATCGAATGGCTGCCGACCATTCCTAATATATGGCATAAAAACATCCTGACAAATGCGCTAAGTAAATTAGGGAAAACCTCCCATTTTTTCAAAGAAGACGGCATAGAGCAGCGCGCGCCGATGACTTCGCCCGAAGTGCTTCGCGAACTTGTGATTCCCAGATACCGCGGCCCGATGGAAGATCAAGTTTCGAGCTCTCCCAATACAATACAAGCGAATCCCCCTGAATCCTCCACCGGGAAAATTTCAGGTTTTTGGGATTTTAGCGGCGGAGTCAAAAATTACTTCGGAAAAGATAAAATCCGGGAACGTATGGAAGTTTTCAAACAAATACCCGGCCTCGATTCCGCGAAAAAAGGCTTGAAGAACCTTTTTTCGCCTCGTTACAAACCTTACGGCGTACCCGTTCGAATCATCGCGGAGGAATCATTGCCCAAGCTGGCTTTATCGCTGCGCGGGGGTCAGGAGGACGTCTTTAATCCCCTTTCATCCGACGGCGCCAGGGTTCGTATCGGCTATACCTATGAAGACAGGCAGATGGAGGAAGACATTTTCTGCGTCGTTTCGAAAGTTGTCACCCAGACCGGCTTCAAACTCTCTAAACAGGAAAATATCTTCTGGACGGCCGAAGCGCTGTATGCGTTTCGGGCCTCGGCCGGACATCTCGACGCGGTCGGACAGGCGTGCATGGCTTCGGTTAAATCTTTCCAGATAAATCCGCAATTTTTAATGGCCTGTAGGGCAGAAAGCAAAAGAATCCTGAATATGCGGGCCATGATGGCAAAAATGATGCAGCAGATGGCGGCAAATCAGCGCCGGAGCCTGCAGCAGCTCGGAGATTTGTCCCATTCGATCAGCGATGCCGGTGACAGTATCATGGACGGCTACTACGAGCGTTCGGCGGCGTATGACAGAATGGGTGAAAATTACAGCGAGGCTATTCGCGGCGTTGACTCGTATATCGACCCGACATCGGACTTCAATCCGGAACTTCCCGGCGGTTACGACAACGCATGGAGCAACGGTCTGGGCGAGTACATCGTCTCGAACGACAATCTGTTCGATCCCAACCAGAATTCCACTATGAACTGGCAGCAACTGGAACGGCGGGGATAATATTGGAAAATTGAAATCTAATAAAAACATTCTATCAGGAGGCAGACATGGGACTGTTTGACAAGCTGCGGGGCGAACTTATCGATATTATCGAGTGGACGGACTCCTCCAACGATACGATGGTTCATCGTTTCCAAAGGCACAACAACGAGATTAAAATGGGAGCAAAGCTAACCGTCCGCGAGGGACAGGTGGCTCTCTTTGTCAACAAAGGTCAGATTGCCGATGTATTCGAACCCGGCATGTACACGCTCGAAACGGACAACATGCCGATCCTTTCGACCCTGAGAGGCTGGGTTCACGGTTTCAACAGCCCGTTTAAAGCCGAGGTGTATTTTGTCAGCACGCGACGTTTTACAGATTTGAAGTGGGGAACCAAGCAGCCCATTACCCTGCGGGACGCGGAGTTCGGTCCGGTGCGGCTTCGGGCTTTCGGGACATACGTCATTAAGGTTGTCGATCCAAGCACTTTCATCCGGGAGATTGTCGGAACAGACGGCCATTTCACCACCGGCGAGATTACTAATCAACTGCGGAACTTAATCGTCTCGCGTTTCGCAGACGTCACGGGCGAAAGCAAAATCCCCGTACTGGATCTGGCTGCAAACTACGAAGAGCTGGGACAGTTCGTTACAAACAAAATCAAGCAGGACTTCGCCAATTACGGGCTAGAGCTTACCCAGATGCTGGTAGAGAATATTTCCCTGCCCGAGGCGGTCGAAGAGGCCCTCGATAAACGGACAAGCATGGGTGCGATTGGCGACCTCAAGAAGTATGCACAATTCCAGGCGGCCAACGCGATGGAAGAAGCGGCCAAAAATCCCAGCGGGATGGCAGGTGGAGGCATGAGTATGGGGATGGGTTTTGCCATGGCCAACCAAATGGGCCAAACCATGGGACAGGCTTCTCCGGAGACCAATAACAATCCTCCGCCGCTGCCGCAATCAACGCAGTTTTACGCAGCAATGGAAGGACAGAAAAAGGGACCTTTGGACATAGCAACACTGCAGCAATATGTGCAGAGCGGACAATTAACCAAACAAACGCTGGTTTGGCGTCAGGGTATGGACAATTGGAAACCAGCCGAGCAGGTCGAGGAGCTAAGAAACAACTTTGACACTGAGCCGCCGCCGCTGCCGGCCGAGTCATAAAATCCTCACTTCAACGGGAAATCCTGGTTAAATATTCTGTTTGCGTTATAACAA
>CAYVXS010000111.1:0-8310 GCA_964454885.1 uncultured Pirellulales bacterium | reverse complement strand
CCATTGGTGTACCCTGAAAATAGTTACGCATAATATCCATTACCTCCTTTGGACCAATCTTGTTATCAGGTTTAATCCACAGCGGCATTCTGTTATTCAGGTTTTTTCCCATCGCATAATCAAGATATACACCCATTTTGCTATTTACTTTGTTAAAGCCTGACCATATTCTGGCTTCACAGAATCTGGCAGCTCCAAAATCAAGAGGGGCATATATATCGCTGAAGCTAAAATCTTTATCCTTTCCATTGAACCAGCCAAATTCACGTGCTATATCAATTACATCATAGGCGTAAATGGTTTCAATTTCCGGATTGTATATTTTGTCTAACTCTTTAGATGTTATGGATTTAATACATATGTTCAATAAATGTTATCACCGAAGAAAAAGAATCTATAAAGAGGACATAATTTCCTGCGTTACAGAAATATTTGCCGGTCGGTACTTTTTAGTTAATGTGAATATGATCTATACCGGATTGTTCGTAATATTCGAGGTCCCATAAGCTATTCATAATATAAAATAAACTTCCGTATTAAAACTTATGCAATAAAGTTGACTTGCTCCGAGAGCTTGATTAGACTACATTCCATGAAGCAAAAAAATAAAAATGTTTCTTCGAATAATGATAATAACGGTCCTCATAGTATTGTTCCGGTATGCAGACTTTACGACGGCATCGGAGAAAACTGCGGGCTGTTCGGTATTTTCGGCGATGATGATGCAATAAGAAAAACCTATTTCGGATTGCACAGCCTTCAGCATCGTGGCCAGGAATCGGCGGGAATCGCCTCAAGTGACGGCGAGTCGATCCAGTGTTATACGGGAATGGGAACCGTCAGAAGGGTTTTTCGCTCGGGTCAAGATATTTTCGAGAAATTAGCAAATCCAATAGCAATCGGTCATGTCCGATATTCAACGACCGGCACCAGCAAAGTTGTAAACAGTCAGCCGCTTTTGGCTGAATACTCGCGGGGGCAGGTGGCCATCGCACATAACGGCAATCTTATTAACGCCTCTCTCCTTAGAGACGAATACGAGGCTTACGGCAGTATCTTCAAATCCACAAGTGACACTGAAATCATAATCCATTTACTCGCAAAGCCGACACATGTCAGCAAACCCGACCCTCTGGGACATGTTTTAAACCATCTTCAGGGGGCATACAGCCTTCTTTTTCTTTTTTCCGACAGGATAGAAGCAGCCCGGGATCCTTACGGCATCAGACCTCTGTGCATCGGTAAAATCCCCGAAGGCTCTTATGTTGTTGCAAGCGAAACATGCGCATTCGATACTATCGGTGCGGAATTTATAAGGGAGGTTCAGCCGGGTGAAATCGTCACACTGGATAAAGACGGCCTGCACAGCAGGTTTTTTGTGCTACCTGAAGAAATCAAGCCGGCTCATTGTATTTTTGAACACATTTACTTCGCCAAACAGAACAGCACCTTATTCGGTGAAAACGTACACCAGTTCAGGAAAAAACTCGGCAGGCAATTAGCGGTTGAATGCCCCGCCGACAGCGATGTTGTTATCCCAGTACCGGATTCGGGAACATCGTCTGCAATCGGATATTCCGAACAAAGCAAAATACCTTTCGACATGGGGATGGTAAGAAGCCATTATGTCGGCAGAACTTTTATCTCTCCGGAACAGAGACAAAGAGAGCTGGAAGTCAAACTAAAACTGGCGATCATCAAAGAAGTCGTTAACGGCAAACGTATCGTGGTAGTTGATGATTCAATTGTTCGCGGAACGACCACCAGAGGAAAAATCAGAGCCCTGCGTGATGCGGGGGCAAAAAAGATTCACATGCGGGTAAGTTGTCCGCCGATAAGATTCCCATGTTTTTACGGGGTTGATTTCCCTACAAAGGAAGAGCTGCTGGCAAACAACCGAAATCTCAAACAAATCAAGGAATTCCTCGAAGTTGACAGTATCGGATATATCTCTCTGGATGGTTTGTTAAGCTGTGCATCCCTGCCGGACGACCACTATTGCACTGCGTGCTGGTCTGGAAATTATATAATTCCCGTTAATACTGCGGTTAATAAGTTCTCTCTTGAACGATATCAGTTGCGTATGTTCGACGAACATGGTGTATAAAACTTCCCATAGATACAAGACCAGCTTGTAGATGGGCCGATATATAAAGAACGATTGTATTCAGTCCTTGGATTTTGTAATTAATGAGCAAGTTTCTTAGTTACGAACAATCAGGTGTGAGCATTGATGCCAACGACCGGATGGTCGAGCAAATCTGGTCTGCGGTCGCCGGGACGTTCGGTCCCCGCGTAATCGAATCAAAAGGCGGATTTGCCGGAATGTTTCGGCTAGATTATGACGAGAAACTCTTCAAAAGAAACTACAGGAATCCAGTTCTTGTGGCTTGTACCGACGGCGTAGGCAGTAAAGTTCAATTAGCCGCTCAAATGAAAAAGTATGATACGGTCGGTATCGACCTCGTGGCGATGAGCGTTAACGATATGCTCGTTGCAGGTGCCGAGCCTCTGTTTTTTCTCGACTACATAGCGGTTCACAAGCTGGAGCCGGACATTATAACCGAGATGGTCAAAGGCGTTGCGGCCGGTTGCCGCCGGGCCGATTGTGCACTTATTGGAGGAGAGACCGCCGAAATGCCGGATACCTACGCCAAAGACGATTTTGACATGGCGGGATTTGCCGTCGGCGTTCTTGAGCGGGATAAAATCATAACAGGCCAAAATGTCAGAAAAGGCGATGTGATTTTAGGTCTTGCCTCGAGCGGGCTGCACAGCAATGGATATTCGCTGGTTCGCAATATATGCTTCAAGCAGGCCGGATTGAAAATGTCCGATGTGCCGGATGAGCTCGGCGGCTCGACGCTCGGCGATTCCCTTCTTGAACCGACACGGATTTATGTCAGGCCCGTAATAAAACTGCTTTCACAATACAAAGTTAAAAAAATCGTCCATGCAATGGCGCACATAACCGGCAGCGGTCTCGTCGGGAATATTCCAAGAGTGCTGCCTAAAGACTGTGACGCCGTCATAAAAAAATCCTCCTGGCCCAGGCACCGGATATTTACATTCCTCCAGGAAACCGGTCCGGTCGAAGAAGATGAAATGTACAGGGTCTTTAACATGGGCATAGGATTCGTAATGATAGTGGCCGAGGATTTTGCCGGTGCGATAATAAAGAAATTAAAAAGATATGGCGAAAAAGTTTACAGAATAGGCAGAATAACAACGGGAACCGGCAAAGTCATACTCAAATAATCTTTACTCTAATAAAAAAAGTGTAATTTCCTCAGGAATAACAAATCTTACAAATATTTCAGTTGATTTCGAGTAATATGCGGAACAAAAAGTATGCCATGCTTACTGCTGCTGTTTGTGTGTACGCCGGGTTTTCGATTTATTTATATCTGCCATATTTCAAGGGATTTCAAAGGTTCCAGCACCTGTTGGCAGTTAACTTGTTTTTAGCTGCAATGGGTTGTTATATTCTCAGCCGACGCTGGGTCTGCGGCTTTATCGAGTCACTTTTAGCCGGCGCCATTTACGGATTCGGACCTTTCACTCTCTCGCTCGCTCGATATCACCCGACGGCAGGTTTATTGGCTGCATTAATACCATGGCTATTTCTCCCTGCGACGTTCGGACCGAAAAACCGTCCAGTCTGGTTGAGCATTTTATTTTTGGCAATTCCCTTTTTTGTGATTATATTGTTCTTCCAGGTCACCATCCACTATCGTTTATTTGCTGTTCCAATACAGGCAAGACTTAAACCAGATGAAATTTACAGCCTTATGGCTCCCTTAGTTGCAGCTAAACGAGGAACGACTTTAATCGGATTTTATCATGTCCCCATAGCAGCTCTGATAATGGGCTTCGCTCTTCTGGTGACAGCCAAACGGTACGGAGTTATGACCGTAACTGCTCTCGGGATAATTTTAACGTTCTGCGATCCGATTAATTCCATCGTGGAAGTCAGCCCGATTATGTGGCTGGCCATTAGTGTGCTTTGCTGTTCGATTATAATCGGCATAGGTTTGCAGGGATTCGTTTCGGCAGGTTTCGCCGACAGGAAATGGATTCTTGCCATTACAATCGTAATGGGCTCTCTGGCCATCGTGACATTGCTCCTGGCAACAAAATATTTCCAGATATTCCTGGGACTCGGCTCCGGATATGCCCGACTTTTCACTAAAGAGGCTAAAATATATATTCTCGGTACAGTTAGCATTGCGATAATCTTTTATTTATCGAGTGCTAAATTACGCATGCATTTGCTCAGAGAAGCCATTCTACTCGCTGCAATAGTATTAGATGTTTTTCTCGGAGCGAGATTTATCATCGACGGGATATTTTAATAATAAGCCCGAACAAACCGGTTTATGAAAATTTTTCCCGCTCGATTTGTCCAAGTATGAATCGGCCGTCGTTGCGCATAAAATTGATGATGGAATCGAACTGCTGGTCGATAAAGCGAGACTCATTGCAGATTACAGCTATACCGATGACAGCGTTTGTTTTAATATCCTGATTGTCAACCTCCGCGATGGAAATATTAAAACGGCTCTTTAACCGGCCGATCACACTTTTTACGATACTCCTCTTGCCCTTGAGAGAAGTCACACCAGGCAGGGAAAGATATACTGTCATAACACCGACAATCATACTTGATTCTTGTCTTTTACCTGCAAACGCTGATCGCGGATTTTTTCAAGCAGTTTTTTTGTGGCAATAATCCCTTCGTTCTCGTTGAGTCTCGATCCTTCGTACTCCACATCGACATAACCGCTGTAACCGGAATCCAGAACAATCTTCATCATTCGGTAAAAATCAATCTTAGTCTCATTGCCGTTTTCATCGAAATCGTAGCTCTTGGCACTGACACCCTTAGCATAGGGCATCATCATCCTGACGGCTTCGTAACGGTCAATCTCCGGTGGAAAGTTCCCGAAGTCAGGCAGCGTCCCGCAATTGGACAGATTAACATCCTTGATAACAGCAGTCAACCATTCGGGATTCGACGACAAACCACCGTGATTCTCGACAATCACATTGAGCTTGTGCCCCGCCGCGTATTCACACAAACTCCTAAGCCCTTCGGCGGCAAGTTTTCGCTGCTCCTCGTAAGTGCCACGCGAAGCAGCGTTAACACGAATGGAGTGACATCCAAGATACTTTGCGGCCTCAATCCACTTATAATGATTCTTCACTGTTTGTGTGCGTTTCCTGGAATCCGGATCACCGAGGTCCCCCTCGCCATCACACATAATCAGAAGACTCTATACTCCGTTATCGGTGGCTCTTTTTTTCATTTCGGCCAGATACCCGGTGTCTTTGGCTTTATCCATGAAGAATTGATTGACATATTCTACGGCATCGAAACCGAAGCCCCTGGCTTCCTTTGCAAAATCGAGATTATCCAGCTTAGGCTCGGCCTGCCCGAAAAGCCTGCGATGCAAAGACCATTGGGCCAGTGAAATCTTAAACGGCATTTTTTTGCCCGGCAAAATTGCTCCGATACCGGTGCAGCCGGCCAGAGTAAGCCCCCCCGCTGTACCGGCACCAAGCGCCAGAAATCTCCTTCGATTCATCTTTTCCACTATGAGTTTTCCTTAAAAAAAACCGAATCAAATTTGTTATCTCCCTCTTGTGCAGAGATCTCAATATTGCTTACCTTAACCATTCTCACCTTAATACCCCAGGGTGCGGTATCCTTTTCAAGGACGCTCTTAAGATTATTCACTATTATTTCACGGGAAGCACGAAGGTTCGGAGCGGCCACTCTACCGCATTCGTTCCTTAAAATCGCACGAACGACATTATCGATGGCTTTTTTATAATTATCCACCTCAAATAGAGCTTTCCCCGGGTGGTCTATCTTATAACAAATCATTACATCAAGTTTGCACCTTATCCCATCACTGGTGACAACCGACTCCCGTTCGTAGGGAACCGTTGTTTCTTTGCATTGGATCAGAGGCATATCACTGTACGGACGCTGGTAAAAGCCCCAAAAACTCAACATACAACCAAGTCCGGGATTGCATAACTTCCGAAATTTCCCGAATGTCGTAACCACAAGAACATTGCCTTGCGGTACGGCGTAGAATTTGAGTACCCCCAATGTCGCAAAACCAAGTATCCTGCAGACAATGGGCCTCTGAGATTCAAATTTGTCCAAATCAGTTTTTTCATTAGATTCATTCCAAACGCTTTTCGGCACTATTTCAAGCCCCGGTAATCCAGTTCCCTTTTTCTTGTCTTTGCCCTTTTTACGCCAAAATGAATCTCCCGAATCGCGTCTGCATCTTATCGAGTACATCAGATAAGCCAGGCCCCCTACAGCAAAACCAACACCCCCACATACAAAAACCGGTGTGGGCTGATTTTTGAGCGCAACCCAGGCTTTGCCCGGCGAATTTACATTCTCATACGTGACCGTGTTTAAAGAGATTTTCTCATCCCCTACCCGACCGAAAATAAACAATCCTGATATAAGTGCCGCAATCCCCAGTAAACAGGCAAATACAAATGTCTTCATCGTCTCAATCCATTATTCATATTCAAATATATGTCGCAATTTTAACCCAATCCATCGGCCTTAAACCTCACCGTCAAATCATAAACACTCCGTGTATTCCAGTCAATCCAATTATAGCCTTAATATCAATAGATGGAATAAACCTGAATTTTAATTGTTTCAATACCGGAATCATATTATTATTCAATATAGAGGCTTTAAAAGTCGATATTTTATCAAATGTTCTGTAGATTATTTCCATGATATCAAGGAAAGTTATTTCACAAAATCAAAAATATTAAAAAATAAAATTGTCAAATTCAATTAATAAAGAAATGTTACCGGCCAAAAAGAAATTATTCATCGCCAAAACCTTCGTCATTATCATATTTCTCTTATTCCTGTCAACTGGAATCATTTTGTACGGCCCTGAAAAAGAATCGACCGTAGCCGCAGATAACACAAAGACTGTAAAAATCCCAGAAAAAAAACATCTTCCCGAACATAACAAAATAGCTTTTATTTCCAACAGGGATGGAATTTACGGAATCTATACAATGGACGAAGACGGGAATAACCAAAAGAACCTGACAAGCAACCTGTTTCACGAAGGCCAGTTCATTGGTTCCTTTTCCTGGTCACCTAATGGAAAAAAGATCGTTTTTACTCTCGGGGGCATATTGGTGTATCAGCTTTGCATCATGAATTCAGATGGGAGCGGACTCATAAAGCCGGAGGACATTTCCGTTCACAAGGAGTCCCCGTCATGGTCGCCGGACGGCAAGAAAATACTTTTTTCGTCGGAAAGTGATATTTATCTCGTCAATGCGGACGGCAGCGGGATGAAAAAACTCGCAAGTATACCCCTGACCAATAATCCACATCCTTTTTGGTCTCCCGACGGCAATATGATATTCTTTAAATCATACAAAGACTACTCTACTTTACTTAATGTCATGAACGCCGACGGAAACGAAAAGAAAATTATAGGAGACATTTCTCCTTTTAACCTTTCCTGGTCTCCGGATGGGAAAAAGATGCTTATGGAACTATATGCCGGAGGAAAAAACAGTGACATCTTTACTATGAACGCAGACGGCAGTGAACGCAAAAAGCTGACTGACATAAATGCGGGTACACCCACATGGTCATCCAATGGAGAAAAGATAGCATTCACCTCGCATAATGAGATTTACATTATGAACGCCGACGGAAGTGAACAAAAGGAACTAACTGACTATCCCTATACCGGTAACAGGTCCCCCCGCTGGTCTCCAAACGGGAAAAAGATCGTCTTTGTTTCGATAAGAGATTTGGACCCGGAAATTTATATTATGAATGCAGACGGCAGTGAACAGAAACGGCTGACTTTCAATCCCGGTGACGACGATATGCCGTGCTGGGTACCCGATTAAAAAATATTTTTAAACATAAGTTCAATAAGAGAACGTCGCTATGAAATATTATCAAAAAACATATTTCTATAATCCAGGGAACATAGCATGAACATGATCCAATATACTCAATGTGGTCAGGAAGTCCAAAATTCAAACAATTACTGTTTCTGGTGAGGAACCGAAGACGGAAAATCTCCACTACCAGCAGGATTCTGGATCAGATTTCGCGATCAATTCATTGACTGTCTGATATTACCACCCCTACCTTTTCTTTTATCGAACTTCGCAGGTACGATACAAAATATGATTCTACATTCGTCTCCGGAATTTCAGTCGGCAACCACCATCGAAGAAATCGAGCAACTACAACAAATGGGATTCATGAATATTATCGTG
>CAYVXS010000110.1:0-8356 GCA_964454885.1 uncultured Pirellulales bacterium | reverse complement strand
ATCCGTAAACGAAGTGTCCCCCTCGCTTGTGGCAATCCCGGCGGTATCGCCGTTGTTACAGGTTCCTGCGATAATGTAAAACGCATGGCCATATTAATTTCATCGTCTTTTTCCAGGGCGTTATACCAGTTATCACGAGTACGTTGAGCGCCTCGCGGCCAGGAGCCGCCGCACATCCCTTTGATTGCGATGACTCCCATATTCTGTTCTTTCGCTGATTCGAGGATGTTCTTGCCGAAGTCCATCTGGAAAAATTCGATGAAATTTATCGGGAACATAATCGTATCGAATTTATATCCTTTAAGAGCCTCCATTGCGGCTTTTCTGGTATGTGCCGAGAAGCCGAAGTATCGAACCTTCCCTTGTTCCTTTGCCTTGATAAAGGTTTCCATTGCACCGCCGGGCCCCAGTGCCCGCTGGACTTCGTCAGCTCTGCTGATACCGTGTAACTGATATAGGTCGAAATGATCCGTTTTGAGCCGGGATAGCGACCTTTCCAGTTCTTTGCGTGCGCCGTCTGCGTCCCTCATTTGTGTTTTGCATGAAAGAAAAATTTTACTTCTATCGATACCCTGCAGTCCTATACCCATACTGATTTCGGAATTGCCTCTATTGTATGTCGGCGCGACATCGAAATAGTTAATGCCCTGCTCGTATGCATATTGCAACGCCTTTGTATCTTCATCCTGGCTTTGTTTTGCTAACGACAGGCCTGGAAAGCCGATAATGGAGATTTTTTGGCCTGTTTTACCGAGTGCACGTTTGGGCATTTCGGTGGTTTTTTCCTTCGATTCTGTTTCGTTTGCTCCAAATGTTATTTTCGAACCAAAATAATAGCTACCGGCTACACCGCCGACGGTTTTCAGGAATGTTCGTCGTTTCATAATTACCCCCTTCATTTAGAAGCATAAGGCTTTTATTTACTGTTTATTCGATTTATATCGTTGTCGGGCTTTAAATGTTCAAGTTTTTAATCAAGAAAATCTTTTTGTTACTTCTTCGAGAATAAGTTTTTTCGCATTTTCCATAGGTCCTGGGACAAATGTTCCCGCCGCCATTTTATGTCCGCCGCCTCCGAATGCGGCGGCAATATCACCGACATCAACGGCCCCTTTACTCCGTAACGAGCATCGTATTTTGCCGTCATCAAGCTCTATGAATAACGCCGTTGTGTCAACCGCGTTTATTCTGCGGCATTCGTTTATGAGATTCTCGCTGTCGGCGTATGTGGCGCCGGTTCGTTCGAAATCGTGCCGGCTTATATACATTGCTGCGAATCGACCGTTAAGATACGGTTCGAATGTATTTAGCATTGCGATCATAAGCATAAAACGGGCCTGTGAAAAGTTTTCGTAGAGCTTGTGATATAGTAACGTAGGTTTTACTCCTATATCAATCAACTCTGCACAGGCGGAAAAAACTCTGTCGTCCGTATTATTAAACTGGAACCACCCGGTATCGGTTGCGACCGCCACGAACAGGGCTTCGGCGATTTTTTCCGTTATTTCCCAGCCTGCATATTTGAACAGTTTTAGAACGACTAATGCCGTAGCTGCGGCGTCTGCTTCGACTATTTCGACTGCACCGAGGCCGTCGGAGGTCCTGTGATGGTCGATGACCAGAACCGGTTTATTGTTTTGTTTCAAATAATCCTTGAAGTTCGGCAATTGGCCGGGACTGTTGGTATCAAGAATTAATATCAAATCGAATTCGTCAGCTATTAAATCTTCGAGTTGAATATCTTCACCGAGTACCGGTACTTTTTCGGTTAAAAGAAAATTATACCAATCAGGCGCCGGTGAAAGCAGCAAAGGTTTTACTTTTTTCCCGATTGTTCTGAGCACATCACAAATTGCCACAAGACAGCCGAGAGCATCTCCATCCGGTTTGGTGTGTGTTGTGACTAAAATCCTCCCGGATTTATCAATCAATTCAACAGCTTTTTGTAAGTCATCTTTTTTTGTCATATTGATAATTATACATTATGTTTAAGATACATATTACAATCTTATTTCTGGATTTCACCGTTAATTTTGACGTTATCCATAACCAGGTTCCTTACACCCTCGATTCGGTTGCCGCTGGCGACGTTGTTAAAGGTGCAGTTTTTCAAGGTGACATCAGTTATCGGCGAACGTTCGTAGCCGTTAATATACAGTCCATACCTGCTTTTATTGCAGGTGACGTCTTCCATATTTATGTTCCTGACGATCGGTGTAAAGGGGCCGGTGTCGCCTTCCCCGTAGAAGAAATTTATTCTAAGCACCGCTTCCGCGACCTGGCCGACCGTTACGTTTCTCATATAGACATTTTCGACAAAACCGCCGCGAACGGAATTGGTTTTGATTCGCAAAGCTCTGTCCAGGTTCGGGCTGTCCATTTTGCAGTTCTCTGCGAAAATATTTCTTGCCCCGCCGGTCATCTCGCTGCCGATGACAACACCGCCGTGTCCGTCTTTCATTTCGCAGTTTTTGACGATGATATTTTCACTGGGGACATTTACCCTTCTGCCGTCGTTGTTCCTGCCGGACTTGATGGCGATGCAATCGTCACCGGTGTCGAAGTAACACCCTTCAATGAGGACATCTTTGCACGATTCGGGATTGCAGCCGTCGTTGTTGGGACCATGGCCGATTACTTTTACATTTCGGACCGTTATGTTCTGAGATAGAACCGGGTGGATGTGCCACATGGGGGAATTTCTGAATGTCACTCCCTCGATCAGGATATTTTTACATTTGTAGGGCTGAACCATATTCGGTCTTAATTCTTTACCTATACCGAATATTCGCTCCTTTACCGGTACGCCGTCTTCTCCCATTTGACGGGAAGCATTAACATTTGCACCCTGAGCCCTTGTGCGTCCCCACCAGTTTTCATTACTGCCCTGGCCGTTGAGAGTGCCTTTGCCTGTTATGGCGATATTTTCCTGCTCGTAGGCGTAAATCAAAGGCGAAAAGTTCATGACTTCGACCCCCTCGAACCTCGTATAAACTACCGGCATGTAAGCATTCGGGTCCGTGGAGAATTTAATTTCGGCACCTTCGGGAACATATAGGTCGACGTTGCTTTTAAGATGTATCGGGCCGGTGAAAAACGTAGCAGCGGGAACTACGACCCGTCCACCGCCGGCCTGGTTGGCGGCGGCAATCGCTTTTTTGAATGCTTCGGTGCAGTCTGTCTTTCCGTCACCTACCGCGCCGAAATCTGTGATAACAAAATCCCGATCCGGGAACTGCGGTGGTTTTATCCTGCTTAATATTTCCGGAACCTGCTCCCAGCCTGTTGTCATAACGCCTGTCGTTGCGCAGGCTGCCGGCAATATCATTAAGCCGAGGCAGAACAATACCAACAGAGTTTTATTTGTAAAAAGTACAATTCCTTCTTGTCTTTTGGAATTTTTAATTTTCATAGCGACCTCAAAAAGATATTATTTGTTTATTTGCCGTAATTTTCACCGTATTTTAGTAAGGGAGTTTACCAGAAAATTCAATCCAGGGCAAACAACTACTAACCTTTATCCGTCTATTAGTACATAATTGATTACATTACTATATTGAAGCACCGGATAGAAGTTCTCTTGCTTTTCGACAGTCTTTTGCGATTTGAGCGGAGAGCTCTTCGGGAGTCTTGAATTTGTGCTGGCTGCGGATTCGCTCGATAAAATCCATGGCCATATATTTGCCTGTCAAATTAGCAGCGTTCTCTTTTAGTAAATGTGCCTCTATCAGCAGTGGAAATTCATCTCCGTAAGTTCTTGCCTGGCCGATACTATAAACGGCGGGAATCGTCTTTCTGGAGGTGAGGATATTCTCGATAGTCTCTCCAATTCTCACAAAACCGGTATAAACTCCCTCGGCCGGAATAACCTGTTTGGGCTTTTTCATATTCAGTGTGGGAAATCCCAGTTTTTTGCCGATTCCCCGGCCGGGGATAATTTCTCCGACCAGTCGATAAGGCCTGCCTAAGGCTGTGGTGGCATCAGTCACGTGTCCGCTTTCGAGCATATATCGAATCATCGTACTCGAAATCCTGACTATTTGACCGGAAGAAAACCTGATTTCTTTCGGCTCTATTATCGAAACACCGAAATTGTATTTGGCCCCCAGTTTTTTAAGTGTATCGATATTGCCGGCCCGTTTTGCGCCGAAGTTGAAGTCATGGCCCTCGATGACCTCGCTCGGGTGAATATTTTCTACAAGAAATCGGCCGACAAAATCTTCCGGCGAAAGATTCAACATCTCAGTATTATCTTTTAGTACAATCAGAAAATCTATTCCTGATTGAGCGATTATATTCTTCTTAAGCTCTAAAGGAGTCAAAACACCGGGTGCTTTTTCCGGATACAAAACGGCGACCGGATGAGGCTCGAAAGTCATTGCGATACATTCTGCGTCGTTCTTTTTGGCTGCTTGTTTAACTGCGGATAAAATCTCCTGATGGCCGAGGTGGACACCATCGAAGTTACCGATGGTCAATACCGGGCCTGTTGATATTGTCTTAAGCTCAGTTATAGAATCTATGATTCTCATTTTATCTTTCGCTTGCCAAGATACTTAAGTATATAACAAAACGTATAAGAAATTATAATTAATAATACAAATAACCGTAGTATCTTTACATAACTGGCGGGAATTTGCAATTCTTTTCGAGACCGGGTGCGAATCGAAAGAGCCAGCTTTTTCGGCTTATTCTTATTTTTTATCTTTTTTTAGCAAAATATATTTGCAACTTAGTTGCATATTTGATAATTTATTACATTAAATGTTTATTAATAAAACTGGAATTTGAATAGTATGAAACAAAAATTAACGCCAATATTCAAGGAATTAAAAAACCACGCACCATTTACGCTGTTCGGAGCTTCTACAGGTATTATATTTATGTATTTGTTTAGAAATATCGGATACGATACCAGCTGGAAGGGATTCTACGTGTTGCATCCGGGCCATGTTTTACTTAGTGCGATTGTAACCACCTCGATATTTCAGCGTCATAGCCATAAACGAAAACTAATAACAATTTTTTTAATAGGATTTTTCGGCTCGATCGGCATCGGCACCCTCAGCGATTCTTTGATTCCATATATCGGTGAGTTATCTCTGGGCATGCACATCGAAGCACATGCTCATGCACATGAAGATTTTGCGGAACGGGCGCATATCGGTTTCATTGAAGGCTGGTATATTGTTATACCGGCTGCAGTCGCAGGTGTGATAATAGGATATTTCAGACCAAAAACCAAATTCCCTCATGCAGGACATGTTTTATTAAGTACATGGGCGTCTTCATTACATATGCTTATGGCGCTGGGTGGTCTGTTCACGATACTTAAAGTGATAGGCAGCTTTGGATTTTTGTTCCTGGCCGTCTGGCTGCCCTGCTGTATAAGTGATATTGTTTTCCCATTGTTGTTCATAAAACCGGGAGAAGAATTTTTACATCACCATCATTAACAGTCGGGAACACAATAATGAAGACTAACTCCGACAAACAAGCGCGTGAAATGTTAAAAGCAGCGAAACTTTACTGTACGAAACACAGGATAACCATCCTCAAGGTGCTGCTCAGGACAAAAAGACCGTTAAGTCAGGATCAGATTGCCCGGCGCTGTGGCCAAAAGCACTTCGATAAGGTGACAATCTATCGAACTTTCGAGAGCTTACTGAAAGCGGGATTGATTCACAAGGCTTTCATGGATAAAAGAGCATCCCATTTCGAGCTGGCCCATAACTGTACAGAAAAGCAGTGTCACCCCCACTTTACCTGTACAAGCTGCGGTAATACACATTGTCTTACGGATATGTCACTGCCTATGGCGGCAAGTCCTTACAGGGGCTTTATCATAAGACGACAAAAAGTTCACCTCGAGGGCCTGTGCCCCGGGTGTGCATAATTTAAAAAGTATGTTTCAACCGGCCCAAAAAACAAAAAAACTAAAAATAATTAAAACGCTTGTAGCAGCTCGTAAAGTTGTCCTGGTGATTGGATTGCTTTGCTTTTTATCGACTGTCACGGGTCTTACTCTGCAATTGCATCTGTTAAATAGTGGTCTGCACGATCACGAAAATTGCGATATCTGCAAGAATTTGTTCGCGGCAAATCATAAATTTGTTCTCAAATCATATACGATAATTACCTGTTTCGAGCATTTCTCCCGGAACACGCAATATTCAAAGCCCACCATATCAAGATTATTTCGTCTTGAAGCTTTTACCCCCCGGCCGCCTCCGTTTACTTCCTAAATGCTAAAACACATGTTTTCCCGGCGCTTAAGGTAAAGCGGGTAAGCGAAACCTTTTGCGCCACAAACTCGAAATAATATTTTTAAGTATAAAAGCATTTAAGGAGTAAAGAATGCTCAAAATAATTATTTTAATACTGATATTTTCCGCTTTCATAGTTCCCGTAGATATCCCCGTCGCACAGGGTAATGACAGCTCTCAAACTTATGTTGAAGATCCCAATGATAGCATTCGAGAGCTTCGGCGGCAAATGATCGAAATGCAGAAAAAGCACGATGACGAAATAAACGCCCTGAAAGAACGGATGGATAAAATTACCTCCGGCCACGAAGAGCCGCAATCAAAAAGCCAGATAGAATCTCTTCGTGAATTAGCGATAATCGAAGCCTCGAAGGAAGCGACCGCCGATAAGAAACCGGAAGAAAAGGTCTTCAAATCAGGCTCTCTCGGCCTGCAGGCACTTAACCCTGAAATAAGTGTCACCGGAGATTTCCTTTTCTCGTCTGGAAAGGACAGGACCAGTGAAAACAACAACGATTTCAACTTTCGCAATCTGGGTGTTCACACAGAAGCATGGCTCGATCCCTATACACATTTTAAAAGTGCACTGGAATTTCATGAAGATGAAACAGAACTCGGTGAGGCATACGTGACATTATATAATATCCGTGACGATTTGAACCTGACATTGGGTAAATTCCGGCAGCAGTTCGGCGTTGTCAATCGATGGCACAAACATGGTTTAGACCAGGTCGATTTTCCTCTTGCTTTGCGCAAGATTTTCGGTGAGGGCGGATTGAATCAGAGCGGCCTGTCGCTGGACTGGTTAATGCCGCCCGCCGGGAATGCGACGCAGCAGTTGACTTTCCAGCTTACGGACGGCTCAAACGACCGTTTGTTCGGCCAGAACCGTCGGAACAGACCCTCTTTTTTGGCACACTATAAAAATTACCGGGACATTTCGAAAGATACATATATGGAATGGGGGCTTACAGGCCTGATGGGATGGAATAATCGTTGGGAGCTTGCAAGCGGCATCGAGCAAAGTGACAGTATGATTACAACGGCCCTCGGTGCGGATATTTCCGTCCTGTGGGAGCCGACCGAAAGAATGAGATATCGAAACGTAGAATGGCGCAGCGAAGTGTACATGTTGAATAAAAGACTTCTTGCCCCCGATAACTCCGGCACCGACAGCATCAACGCATGGGGATTGTACAGCTATCTTCAGTCCAAACTCTCACGGACGATTGATGTGGGAGTAAGGGGAGATTATTACGTTCCCGACACCAAAAGCTATGCGGAAATGTCCGATTCGCTATCACTTTCGCCTTTAGCGGTGACATCGGATAACCCATACATATTGCAGGTAGGACCTTATATCACATGGTGGCAAAGCCCCTTCGTTAAGTTTCGAATAGAATACGATTACGGCAACGGCAAAGGTATTGAAAGTCCGGAACATGTCGTATGGCTGCAGTGTATATTTGCTGCGGGTCCCCATAAGCATGAGCGTTATTGAGAGAAAGGAGCATTGTTATTATGAAAAAGATGTTATTCGCGCTCGTATTGGCGGTAATTATTTCATCTGTTGCGCCGTCGGCCTATTCCCAGCCGTCAAAAGAGCAGAAAGCTAAATTGCAGGTTGTAACGACGTTGCCTGATTATGCATTTATCGCCGGGTTTATTGGCGGGAACCGTGTCAGCGTCAAGGCAATCGTACGTGGTGACCAGGATGCGCATTTCATCAGGCCCAAGCCCTCGTTTGCTACGGCATTACGAAACGCCGATGTTCTTATTTCGACAGGTCTGGATTTGGAATTGTGGACTCAAACTGTTATTGACAATTCCGGCAACAGCAGGATTCGCAGCGGGCAAAAAGGTTATGTCGCGGCTGCGGCTGGGATTAACCTGCTGGAGAAGCCGGAAGTTATTTCAAGGGCCGAGGGCGGCGTTCATATCTATGGAAATCCTCATATTACGCCCAATCCTTTGAATATTAAAGCAATTGCCGGTAATATAACGACGGGATTAATCAATAACGACCCTGCCGGTGAGGAAGTTTACCTTCAGAACCTGGAAAAATTCAATCGGCAAATTGACGAGCACCT
>CAYVXS010000109.1:0-8415 GCA_964454885.1 uncultured Pirellulales bacterium | reverse complement strand
CAGCAGGGACGGCAAGAGTTTACAGGTGTAAAGCAATCCAGTTATTGTCAGTTTGGATGGGAAAAGAAGATTAAAAATGATTATTTCGAAAATACATAAAATGTTCTCGATATTCGATAAATCGTCAACGAGGAATACAAATCAGTGTAAACGATTCAGGAGCTGGCTGTATTCGGCTTTAAGTAAGCACATCAATCCGGAAGCGGCCTGGCTGCAAAACCATATTGCACGTTGTCCGAGATGCCGCAGGAGATTGCTCTCCCGCAGTAAAGTTGACCTTGCAATTTCATTTATAAAGTCTCAGCCTTTGGGTCTTGATTTGTTAATGCGAGCGAATGAACAGGCTATCGGTGTGTTAAAACATAGTCTGCGCGAGGCACCAAAGGCCGATAAACTCAGACAAATGAAACCCGAGCTGAAACTGGTTGAAAGGTTTTATAAGCATTTGCAGCCTGTAGGAAACATGGCGGCATGTATTGTGATATTGATTATGATGAAAGCCAGCATTTTTTCTTCAATGAATTCTGTCCAGGCCAAAGGACAGAAAGTTATCAGACAGTATTATACCAATCGGGTGGGTAAAGATCTGGCCGAAGAGATATTCCCTGCCGATTCCGGGCAACATTCTCCACGGTATTCCGGATGAATTTAGTGCATAAGGTTTTGCTATTTAAGAGCTTATGCAAAACGGCATGCAGTCTATTTTATCATCATAAAATTAATTGGCCGGTCAAGTCCACCTAAGATTTACCCGATAATCATTTCTGAAAGCTTTTCGTTGTTTTATTTTGTGTAGCTCAAATCAACGTCCTATAGGACGTTGAAGAATTGCCGTATTTATGGCATGAGCTGATTTGATTAACTAATATTTATTACTTATATTTTATTTATTATGGCACGGATTTTTGGATTCAAAACAAAAGTTCAGTCAGCAGGACTGGATCCCGTTGGTGACTACCCAGATAATAATGGTCTCGAGGAAATTTGCGGCCTTTCCCAACTGTATTCTCCGGAGCAGGATGCTTCTGTACATGTTCGTGATATTGCGGATGTCCTTCACGAAATGGGTAAAATTACCCCGGAGCAACTCTCAGAGCTTAGGCAGATACAGCAACGGACGGATGAGGACGTATGCAAAATTATTACTCAAAAGAATTTTGCCGTCGAGCCTGATATCTCTATGGCACGGGCCGGTCTTTACGGATTCGAGTTCCGCAGAATTGAACCAGACCAGATTGACAAACAAGCGTTAATTAAGCTTAAGCTCGACTATATCAAAAACAACCGGATTATGCCGATCTCGGTCAACGGGGAAAACCTTGTAGTTGCGACAAGTCATCCGGGGGACCTTTTTATTATAGAAGATGTCAAAAGACAAACCCAGATGAATGTCGAGACGGTTGTATGCCTGGATGGTGATATAGACAAAGTCTGTGATCTTTTGAATAATGACGGGGTTGATTACAATCTTGATGATATCATCAGTGACATGACTGACGTGGAGGTTATGCATGACGAGGAAGAGGATTCTCAGGACCTCGAAAAAATGGCGGGTCAGTCACCTGTCATTAAATTTGTGAACTATGTCATCAGCAATGCCGTACGCGAGGGAGCGAGTGATATTCATATCGAACCAAAGGAAAAGTCCATGAGGACAAGGAACCGTATCGACGGAGTGCTGTTCGATATGATGCAGTCCCCGTTAAAAATGCATCCTGCTATTGTCTCTCGTATCAAGATAATGGCTAATCTCGATATTTCTGAAAGAAGATTGCCCCAGGACGGTAAGATAAAGGTATCTATCGGAGGCAGAGCGATCGATTTGCGTGTTTCGACACTGCCGACAAATTATGGAGAGAAGGTGGTTATTCGTATTCTGGACAGCAAATCCATTCTTCGCGGTCTGGAGCAGTTGGGAATGGAATCGGACGCGCAGTCGTCTTTCAAAGAGCAGGTGAATCTGCCTCACGGTATTTTTATGGTGACCGGTCCGACAGGCTCCGGCAAGAGCACGACTTTATATTCCGCACTGGCTCAGATGGATGGTGATAAACTGAACATTTCGACTGTCGAGGATCCTGTGGAATATGAGCTTAATTTCTGCAATCAGGTCCAGATTAATGATAAAATAGGGCTTGATTTTGGTACGGCATTACGAAGCTTGCTGCGTCAAGACCCGGATGTCATTATGATCGGTGAGATTCGTGACAACGAAACGGCCCGCATAGCGGTACAAGCCGCTCTCACGGGACATTTGGTTCTTTCGACACTCCATACGAACGATGCGGCAAGCAGTGTTACAAGATTGGTCGATATCGGTATTGACGCATACCTGATAGCAGCTTCGTTGAACGGAGTTCTTGCTCAGCGATTAGTCAGAAAGATTTGCCCGAAATGCAAGGAAGTTTATCAGGTATCGGAGCATATACGAAAATATATTGAAAGAGCGGGAGTTGATCCGGGACAGCTTTATCACGGTGCAGGCTGTGACCATTGCCGTAATTCAGGTTATGTCGGTCGAATCGGTATTTATGAAATGATGATTATTGACGAGGTATTCAGGGATATGATTAATAAGGACTCGTCGGTGAACAATATGCGCAGGGTATTTCACGAGAAAGGCCTTCGAACTCTGTTCGACGATGGGATTGTCAAGGTCAAACAGGGACTGACTACTATGGAAGAAGTGCTGCGTGTTACCGAAATATACGGTCAAAAAGAAGATGAAGTCTTTATAGAAAACTTCGATTCCGGCCAGCACTAAAATTTTCCCGGCGATTGAACGGATAATTGTGTCCCATTAATTTAGATTTGTTATTTGAGATTATGCATATTAAATCCGTTATTGTTGGTTTGTTATTGTTCCTTATCGGCGGCGGTACGCTGTGGTGGATGGTTTCCGAGCGAAAGAAGGAACAGAAAGATGTAGATTTCCTCAGATCAAAGTATAGCTCGGAGTATGAACAATTGGATAAGTTGTCCCCGGAAGAACTTGCCAAATCACCATTTGGGCTGGATCCAAACGGACATGCAAAGACACAGCAGCAGCTTCAGCAGGAGCAGCAGGAAAGACTAAAAGCGGACATGGAAAAATTAGCGGCGGGCGAAATGAGTGTTTATCCGTCTCCGGATGATTTTTACGGCGAGAACTGGCGGGATGAGGTGGAAAAATATAAAAAGCGAAAAGAGGTGGGCGAGTTTATTTTAACAGGCTCGATAATGTGCACCTCTATCGGCGGGATAATTGTCAGTTGGTTTCTTTTACTGAATGTCGCTCGCATTATTATTAAAATTTTGTCCGGTATTAAGCGTATATTATGCAGAATTTTCCGGGGTAAAGGCGAGCCCGAAGAACAACAGCAGAGTACCGATATAATTGATGAAGTTAAACAGGATAAGGAAGCTCTGCCTGAACAGGACAAAGAACCTCAACCTAAAATGAAAAAAACTGAAAGCATTTCGAAAGTGCTTGTAAATTCAGGCTGGCAATACACCGACTCTTTGACGGGACAATCTCAAAAAATCGGCCAAAGGAAACGTATTCCTCTAAAAAGCAAGGTCCGTGTTGAAAACAAGAGCCAGGAATGCCCGAAAGAAGATTCGGATATTAAGGTGCCTGGTGAATCTCAGAAGAACAACAAACCGCTTGTGGATGAAGATAAAGTTAACTCTCGGGATACGGCTAAAAATGTAACGATTGTTCCGGACGGTTCCGGCCAGTTAAATCCGATCGATGATACACTCAAAGACCTCACCCAGCAGGTATCGGCGATTCGCGAATATGCCGCCAACCAGCAGAACAGGCTTGAAAAACTTCAGGATGGTTATGACTGGAACATAATAAAGAATTTTTGTCTTCGGATTATACGCTGTATCGACAACATCGAAAGTCGTATTGAACAGTCGGCTGAACAGGAAGATGACGTCATGTATCTTGAGGAAATTCGAGATGAATTGATCTTCGCCTTGGAATCGAGCGGTGTCGAGCAATATAAACCGGAAACAGACAGCGAATACCGCGGACAGGAAAAGTTTGCAGAAGCAGTTAAAGAAAAGGCAAAATGTAAAGATCCCAAGCGAAAAGGCAGGATCGAAAAAGTAATAAGACCAGGTTATCAGTGTTTTATTGACGAAGAAAATGTAAGAATAGTACGTCCGGCTCAGGTTAGATTATATGCATAAACTTTGAATAAATTGTTAGCAGGTAGATATTTGATTCAGGAGCCGTAATTTTGGAGGTGCACAATGAGTAACATAGTGGGAATAGATCTCGGCACTACTTTTTCTGCATTAGCGATTCTAAATGCAATAGGTAAGCCGGAAATAATCCCGAATGCCGACGGTGAAAGGCTCACGCCGTCTGCGATTTTCTTTGATGAAGATAATGCCGAGTTAATTCGTATCGGTGTGGAAGCAATTAATTCTCGGCACCTTAACGCTCAAAGATCGGTTCGCTGGATTAAACGGCATATGGGAGATGCCAAATATTGCAAAAGAATCGACGATAAAGACTGGACACCGGTTGAATTGTCGTCGCTGATTTTGAAAAAACTGAAACAGGACAGTTCGGTCGAGCATGGTGAAATACAGGATGCGGTTATTTCAGTTCCGGCGCATTTCGATGAAATTCGCCGCAAGGCTACGATGGATGCCGGGAAATTGGCCGGTTTGAATGTAATCGGCATTGTTAATGAGCCGGTGGCCGCCGCTTTGTATTATGCTACAACCCGGGTGATTAACGGCAGAATACTGGTATATGACCTCGGCGGAGGAACCTTCGATGTGACAATCATGGATGTCAAGGGTTCGCAAATGGATATCGTTTGCTCGCAGGGTGATCATGCTCTTGGTGGTGTAGATTTTGACGAGCAGGTATTGAAGATACTGGAGCAGCATTATCGTGATAAATTTAAAGCTGCTTTGATTAATTCCGATGAGGACAGGGCGAAATATGAAGATGAGGCCGAGGATATTAAAAAGACTTTGTCTCGTCGTGATATTGCCAAAAAGATGCTTTACGGCCCCGCGGGCAGTATGAGGGTTGAAATTACCCGTGATATGTTCGAGAAGGCAGTATCATCGCTGATGGCTCGAACGGATATTCTGGTTGAAGTCGCGCTTGAAGAAGCCGGCAGCAAGCCGTCTGAGATTGATAAGGTATTATTGGTGGGCGGGAGCACTCGCATGCCCATTGTTTCTCAGAGATTGGAGAAGATGTTCGGATTTGCACCGGAAACGGCGGTCAATGTGGATGAATGCGTAGCATTGGGTGCCGCTTTACACGCCGGTCTTACGATGATCAGAGAAAAACCTGATGTCGTACCTGTAGGTATAGCCAGCGGATTGAAGGACATTAATCTTACGGATGTCTGTAATCACAGCTACGGGACGGTTTGTGCCCCAGTTGATAAAGAGACGGGAAAACGTGTCGTTCAAAATCGTATCATTTTGAAGAAAAATACACCGTTGCCCTGTGAAGTGTCCCAGACCTTTTACACGGTTACCAAAGGCCAGACTGAAGTTGAAGTCACTATAACGCAGGGAGAAGACAGCACTGTAGAATACGTTAATAAAATTGCGACACATAAATTAGAGTTGCCTCCGGACAGGCCTGCGGAGTGTCCAATAAAGGTTACTTATAGTTATGACGTTAACCAGAGAATGCATTGTAAGTTCGAAGACGTCGAATCTGGTAAGACTCTTGCGGTTGACCTTAGCATGAACAAGAAAGGCGAGATGTCGGAGGAGCTTTCAACGGGAAAAAATAAACAGGAATACAAAGTTAAATCTTAAAAATAAGGTCCTTTCCATAGGGCATACATAATTTGAAATTCAATTTCGGTTCATACAGATGGGCGGACTTTTACTTCTATTGTTAGTAGTCGCTGCGACATGTGCGGCAATATTCTTTCCAGATGAAATAAGCCGCTTCTATAAATACATATTATGCATTCTGCATCGTACGGTTAAACACGGCGATATGCATCGTTTGTCCGAACAGGAATATCAGCAGGTAATGGATGAAACGGATGTCACTCAAAATATTCCGGATTTGAACGTTCTTAATTGTAGAATTCAGGAAACAATCCAAAAGGAAGACAGCGGTGTTGTGGATGTTTTTAATGTCGATATCTGCGGCTCAATTCACGCCCCGGAAGATTTACATCATACTAATTTGAAAATTACGGTTTTGGATATTACGGAAGGCCCGTCCGATGTCAGGCCGGTGCGGGCCAGGATTAAGCAGTGGCAGGCTCCATCGGAAGCCGGTATGGGGCGGGCGGGTGATTCGTCTGTTTTTTGTTACAGCGCCGATCTCGGAAGGTTACCCAATAAAATCACGACACTGACGGACTGGACTTCTGTTGCCAAACTTCGTATCGACTGGCTGTTATTCCCCCGTAAGGGAAGAAGATCTCTGCAGTTTAAGGTCTCAATATTGTCAGCAGGGGATGGCCTTGATCTGGCCTGTACCTATTATTCTTATGTTTACGATAATCCCTCTTTCGGTTACATAGATATTCAGGAAAATGCCGAACATTCGAAGACCTTAGCGGTTGCGTTGGCTTTTGCAGTCAGTGCCGCGGACGGCAAAATGTACGAATGTGAAATTGAATTAATAAAAAAATGGGCTAAAGATAATATTAAGCTGGCACGGTCATCCGATAAGGCCAGATGGGAACTTGATAAGGCATTGAATGAGGTTATCACTTTTTACCGTGAAGGAAATAAGCTCGATACGTATAACATTTGTCAGGAAATTGTTTCAATTACGCCGATTGCCGGACGTTGTGATATTCTGGAGCTTTGTTTTAATGTGGCGAAGGCCAACGGCTCCGTCGTTGCCGATGAGCTTAGATTTTTGAAAGAGCTGGCAAACCAGATGGAAATCGACGGTAATAAGTTCCGTGAGCTGATGGAGAAAGTCATTCCACTCGAAATGCATGAGGTCAAGGATATAGAATCGATTCTTGGTGTCACTTCCGATATGAATATCGAGACTGCTCGTGCACGTCTGAATAAGGAATATGTCAAATGGAACGCAAGGGTGACAAATACGAATCCGGAGATACAAAGTCAGGCCGATCAGATGTTGAAACTAATTGCCGAAGCAAGAAGTCATTATATTGTGAGTGAAACTGATTTTCGGCGGGAAAAAGCCGAGTCGGATCATTCCGAACATAAAGCCTCCCCCCGGAAGGGCAGAAAAAGCAAATCCATAAATCCGAATAACTGATGGCTTTCAAAAACAATCCCTCTGAAGTAATCCTTCCATAGTTATAAGCACATAATTCTATCTCAAGGTTTTATTGCCTGCGCGCTGATAATGCGTTAATATTATTTCCATGAAAACTATAAATAAAGTTGCGGTGGTTACCATGATCGTATCGGCGTCTGTCATGCTCGCCCTGGTTCTGCTCGAGGCCAGATACCGGATGCTTGATAATTCACAATTATCGGATACAGAGGAATTGTCCCGGCAAAGCTCAACAAGTGATAGTTCATCTCAAATAGAGACGGATAAGAAACAGGATTCAGGGAGCGATGAGCAGGTCGACTGGCCCATGTTCCGGGGGCAGCAAAGACTTTTAGGTATAGCAAAGGGCAATCTGCCGGACAAACTGGATTTTATCTGGAAATTCAAAACCGAAGGACAAATCAAATCTTCCCCGGTCATTGTCGATGGCGTAGTTTTTATAGGCTCATCGGATAAAAATATTTATGCAATCGACGTAAACAAAGGACAAAAAATCTGGTCATATCAAACAGACGATATAGTCGAGGCGACACCATGTGTCATTGAAGGGGCGGTTTATGTCGGCTCGTCGGGAGGTTTTTTATATGACATCGATGCGAAAAACGGTACGCTTAATTGGAAATATGTAACTGACGGCCAAATTCTCGGCGCTGCGAACTGGACGCTTTCTCCCGATGGCCGGACTATATGGATACTTGTAGGAAGCTATGATAATAAACTCCATTGTGTGGATTCGACGAACGGCCGGGTGGTATGGAGTTACGAAACCGATAATTATATTAACGGCTCACCGGCCGTCGAAGGAAATATAGCGGTCTTTGGCGGCTGCGATGCGCTTATTCACGTTGTATCCCTTATTGACGGAAAAGACATCAAGACGATCGACAGCGGCTCTTATATTGCAGCGTCGGCGGCGATTCTCGATGGACAGGTTTATGTGGGGAATTACGATAATGTTTTTATCAAGGCCGATATTAAAACAGGCAAAATCCTGTGGAAATATAAAAAATCCGAAGAACCGTTTTTTTCTTCTCCGGCAATCGGCGACAATGTCGTTGTTATCGGCTCAAGAGATGAACTTGTACACTGCATCGGGCGTAATGATGGTAAACAGGTCTGGACTTTACAGACATTGGGTTAAGTTGACAGTTCGCCGG